>JADGPH010000078.1 GCA_017882555.1 Thermoleophilia bacterium | reverse complement strand
CGGTGACTGCAGTTGCGGGTGCCACGACACTGGCACTCGCTGCATCTGCGCTTGCAGGGCCGACCGCGTATACGGTCCGATTCGGTGATCGCCCATCCATCGTCCGGGTCGTGGTGGGCCTTACGGGTTCAGGCCTGACCATGGGGCGGGTCCTGCCCGGCAACGGAGACGTCTTCGGCACCGGCACGACAAGCTTTCTCATCGCCATCGGAGGCAGCGGGACCCGCGTCTCCAGCGCCTACGGGCTCGGGGTGCATGTCGGCCTCACGGCAGGCACTCATGGCATCACCGTACGAGTCGCGGCAGCCCGTTCGCGTTTCAAGTACGCGCAGTGGACTACGCTCGGATCGCCGAGTCGCCTCGTGATCGACCTCTGGAAGGCGGCTCCACCCGCCCCGGCAGCCAAGATCCTCAACGATGGATGCCTGCGTGTGACCGGGATCGTTCGCGGTGCGGGATCGGTACTGGTCTCCGGTCGTGTGGTACGGCCGATCTTCGAGAACCAGTTCGCGGTCATCGTGCGCAACGCACAGGGTGCGATCGTCGCACGCCGCCCAGTGACGGCCCGCGTGAACACGGCCTGGCACCTGGGCCTGTCCTACCGCGTCGGCATTACGCAAGTGGGCACCGTCGAGGCATTCGACGATGGTGGCACCGGAAACGTCGTGTGTCTGGTTCAACAGGCAGTGCTCCTGACCCCAGGAAGGTAGTCGCGCCCGTACGGACCAACGGCGTGCTCGGAAGGCTCGGGGAAGCAGTTGCCATTCTCGTGGCGTATCGTTGGTATGGCTGCGCGCGCGTCTTTGCCCCCCGGGGGTGTCCGCGTGCCGGGGGCCGTTTCCGTCTGTCGATCGCGTTCTTGGAGGTGTCATGGGTGCCGACCAGTACCATGAGCCGCCCGGCGAGTTGCCGGCTGCGACACGAACCTTTGCGCGACTGTGTGCGTCTCTCACCGAGGAGGCCGAGGCGATCGGCTGGTATCAGCAGCGTCTGGCTGTCGAGGCCGATTCCGAGGCCAGCGCGATTATGCGCGACGCACAGGGCGAGGAGTTCAAGCACTTCTCGATGGATCTGGAATTCCTCCTCCGGCGGACGCCGCTGTGGCGCGAGATCGCGCGCGGCGTGCTCTTTCAGGATGGCGACATCGTCGAACGGGGCGAGGCCGCCGAGGCCGCGGCCGCGAGCGACACGGGTGCGGATGACCCGGCCTCTGGGCCCGATGGTTTGGGATCGCTGGGCATCGGCAGCCTCCGCTGGAGCACGCGATGAATCATCTTCTGCGCCGGCATGCCCCGATCACCGACTCGGGTTGGAGTCTCATTGACCACGAGGCATTCACGCGCGTCACGCCGGCACTGGCGGCTCGCCGGGTTGTGGACTTCTCGGGACCGCACGGCTGGGAGCATTCGGCCACAAACCTCGGCCGCACCACGTCCCTCGCCACGCCCTCAGAGGGTGTGACTGCTCGGCAACGCCGGGTGCTGCCGCTCGTCGAACTGCGCGCGAGCTTCACGATCTCTCTGGCTGAATTGCGCGATCACGATCGGGGCGCCCGCGACCCGGATCTCGCCGACCTGGATGCCGCCGCGTACAACATCGCCGTCGCCGAGAATGCGGTGGTCGTCCACGGGTGGAGCAATGCCGCGATCGCCGGGATCGCCGAGGTATCGCCGCACGACGGGCCGGCGCTCGCCGATACGATCGATGCCTATCCGGGCCCCGTGGCCGGCGCGGTAGAGATCCTGCTGCGCCAGGGGATTGCTGGCCCGTACGGGTTGCTGCTCGGGCGCCAGGAGTACACGCGCGTGATCGAATCCGCCGAGCACGGCGGCTATCCACTTCTCGATCACCTGCGCGAAATTCTTGGCGGCCCGATTGTCTGGGCTCCGGGAGTCACCGGCGGGGTGGTGCTGAGCTTGCGGGGCGGCGACTTCCTGTTTGAGGCGGGGCAGGACCTCGCCGTTGGCTACGAGCGTCACGACTCCGACGCGGTGTACCTGTATCTGCAGGAGAGCTTCAGCTTTGTCATCGCCACCCGCGAGGCCGCGGTGGCGCTGCGACCTCCCGGCCTCGTGCCGCCGCGCGCACGCAAGCCGCGGAGCTGACAGGCCGATCGACGAGTGTGATGGCGCCGCACAGTCTCCGCGGCCTGCCGAGTCCCACGTGCTCGAGTCCTCGGGTGGCCGGCCTCTGCCTCGTGGCTCAGCGATACTCGGGGTTGGGATGGGCGGGCCGGGAGAGGTCCCAGTCGTGGGTCGAGTTGCCGAAGCTGGGGATGCCGCCGGCGTCCTTGAGCATCCGTGCGAGGTGCAGCAGGTTCCAGGTCATAAAGACGGTGTTGCGCGTCGTCCACGCGTTGGCCTCGCCGCCGCCATCGGGGTCGAGGTATGACGGTCCGGGACCGGCCTCGCCAACCCAATAGGCATCGCACTGAGGCGGAACTGTCACCCCGAGGTGCTGGAGGGCGTAGAGGATCTGTGCGCTGACGTGCTTGCCGCCATCCTCGTTCCCGGTGGTCACGGCGCCGCCAACCTTGCCGTAGTACGCCCATTGGCCGGCCGCGTTGATTTCGCTGGCGTAGCCGTACAGGCGCTCGATGATCTTGCGCGTCTGTGAGCTCTGGTCGCCGAGCCAGATCGGTCCGGCGATGACGATGATGTCGGCGGGCTCGACGAGGTCGCGGTAGATCGCGGGGAAGTCATCCTTGCCATAGCCGTGCTCGCGCATGTCCGGCCAGATGCCGGGTGGGATCTCGTGGTCGACGGTCCGCACCTCATCGACGGTCACGCCGATTCGCTCGAAGATTCCGTGGGCGATCGCAAGCAGCCCGTCGGTCTGGCTTGGCTCCGGTGAGCGCTTGAGGGTGCCGTTGAAGATCACGGCGCGCAGGTCCTCGAAGCGCCCGGGCGCCAAGTCTGCTTGACGGTTGATGAATGCGAGGATTGGTCCGGGAAGCGCCATGTCCGCTGTCCTCGTGGTGAGTGGTGCGAGTCAGGGGCGTGTCATCGCAGGCCGCGATTGTACCGCGCGACAGATTCCGTGCAGACGCATACGCGAGCGACGCGTTTGGTCGCCCCGCCCACCGTGCGCCTGCGATCCAGATGTGGCACCGAGAGGTCCGCGCCGATGCTCCGCGTGATGGTGCGCCGTGTTCATGCGCCCGTCGGGCGCCAGCGGGCGGGCTACGCCCGACAAGCCGCATGGTGCGGCGCTAGTGCACCGTGAGCGTGCCGGTCATCCCCGCTTGGCGGTCTCCGGGAACGGTGCAGTAGTAGATGTACGTTCCGGGCGCGAGCGTTGCCACGATCTCGGAGACTCCGCCGTACCCGACCACGGCGCCCGCGGGAACGCTCGGCACCGCGAGGGCGATCGAATGCTGCAGTTGCGACGGGTTGGTCATGCGAATCACGATCCGGCCAGCGGGTGCAGACAGGGTATTCGGGACGAACGCCAGCTCTGAAGCCGACGCAGAGATGTTGAGGATCGTCGTTCCAGACGCCGGCGACGTGGTTGTGCTGGGTGGCGCCGGCGCGGGGACCGAGTTCGTTGCCGTGGTGGTGGCCAGCGTGGTGGTCGGTGTCGTGGCCCCAGTCGTGGGTGATGTCGAGGCCGGCGTTGTCGTTGTGGAGCTCGTGGGAGACGTGTCGTTCGTCGGGGTGCTCGCGCTACTCGTGCTGCTGGATCCGCCACAGGCGGCAAACATCGGGGCGAGTGCCACAATCGCCACACCACACAGCGCCCCACGGTGGCGCGCGGATATCGGTCGATGCATAAGGTCTCCTTTGGTTGCCTCGCGCACGCGCCGTCGCCCGATGGCTCGTCGGGCGCCGCTCACATGCCGTGACGATACCCCTGCCATCGGCGGGAGGGGCGCGACACCATAGGCCGCATTGCCGGGCCATCGGGGTTCAGCTACGGTCAACGCGTGCCATTTGACCCGTTCGAGTCCCCGCGGAAGGCGCAGGCCCGCGATCTGTTTTCCGGGCTGCCGTCGGCATACGACCGCGCCGGGGCCGCGTTGAGTTTTGGCCAGGATCCGCGCTGGCGGCGCGCAATGGTCGATGCCCTCCAAGTTGCGCCCAGCGATCGTGTCCTCGATGTTGCGGCCGGGACGGGTTTGGTGACCGCGGCCCTGCGTGAGACCTACGACTGCGATGTCGTCGCCCTCGATCAGAGCCCCGAAATGCTTGCCCATGCCGAGGAGCGCTTTCGGTATGACCCGCGCGTGCGGCTTGTGCTGGGTGAAGCCGAACGCCTGCCGTTTGCCGACGGCGAGTTTGACGGGCTGACCTTCACGTACCTGCTGCGCTACGTCGACGACGTTCCGGCGACCCTGCGCGAGCTCATGCGGGTGGTGCGCCCCGGTGGGAGCGTGGCGTCTCTGGAGTTCGGGGTTCCATCATCGCCGATCTGGCACGCCGGGTGGTGGGCGGTGACCCGTACGGTCCTCCCGGTGGGCGGCCGCCTGATCTCACGCGAATGGTGGGATGTCGGGCGGTTCTTGGGACCAAGCATTGAAGAGTTTGCGCGCACCTGGCCGCCGGAGCGCCTGGCACAGGCCTGGATCGATGCCGGCATGGCCCGGGTGGCGGTGCGTCGAATGAGCTTCGGCGGTGGCGTCGTGATGTGGGGAGCGCGGTCAGCTGAGCGCCCGTAGTCGCCCGGCCTTCTACGCGTTGCGTCCGGGGGGGTGGCGGGATCTGGTGACGCTCCTGCACCCGCCGTATACCGCGTGGCACCTGGCGTACGTCGCAATGGGCGCGGCGGCGGCCCCGGTGATGTTCCACGGGCGTCTGATCGCCACGCTCGCCGCATTTTTCTTTGCGGTCGGGGTCGGCGCCCACGCGCTCGACGAGTTTCACGGACACCCCTTGCAGACGTCGCTTTCCGATCGGCTGCTCATCGGCATGGCGGTCGTGTCGATCTCCGTCGCGATGGGGATTGGCATCGTCGGCGCGATCACCGTGACCTGGTGGATCGCGGTGTTCGTGGTCGTCGGCGTGGCGTTGGTTGTGGCCTACAACCTCGAGCTGTTCGGGGGCAGTTTCCATACCGACCTGTGGTTTGCGCTCGCGTGGGGAGCCTTTCCGGCGTTGGTTGGGTATGTCGTCAACGCCGAGACCATCCGCTGGCCGGGTGTGGTCGTCGCACTGGGGTGTCTGGCGCTGAGCGCGGCCCAACGCGCACTCAGTACGCCGGTACGCCAATTGCGCCGTCGCACGAGCGCCTTGGAGGGGACCCAGCGGTTGCGGGACGGGACGACGATCGTGCTGTCGGTCGCCGGGGTGGCGGCTCCGTTGGAACGCGCCCTGATGGCGTCGTCGTGCGGCGTGGTGCTCACCGCGATCGGTCTCGTGGCGGCGCGGTGGTAGCGCGCCTGCCGAGGCGCCTTTGGGTGATTGGGCGTCGATGACCGAGCCCCACTCCACGGATCCGCCGCGACACCCCGCCCCGAATGATCGTTGGATCGTGATGCGGGCTCCGCATGACATCCTGATTATCGACGCTCCTCATGGTCCAGAAATTGTTGTGGGCTCGGATGTCGCCCCGCCGGATGCCGTGCCCGTGCTGGTGGGACACCACGACGGTGTCCACGTGTGGGCTGCGAGCGTCGGTACCCAGATATCGGCCCCATCCGGAACGGCGTTCGTAGGCGCCCGGCAACTGGTCGGAGCCTTGAATCCCGAATCGTTCGGCCTGTTCGCGCGCGCACGGATGTTGGTCGAGTGGGAGCGCACCCATCGGTACTGCGGCGCCTGCGGTACCCCGACCGCGGTCCTCGCCGACGAGCATGCGGTTGAGTGCGCCCGGTGCGGGTTGCGCAGCTACCCGCGGATATCGCCCGCGGTGATCGTGGCGGTGACGCGGGCGGACGAGATCCTGCTGGCCCAGCCGGTGCGTGCGGGGCGTGCGATGTACACGGTGCTCGCCGGATTTGTTGAGGCGGGCGAGTCCCTAGAGCGGGCAGTCGCGCGTGAGATCGCCGAGGAGGTCGGGATCACCGTCGGTGACCTCGCCTATGCCGGCAGTCAGCCGTGGCCATTCCCCCATGCGCTGATGGTGGGCTTTACCGCGCGCTATGTCGCGGGCGAGATCACTCCGGATCCCACCGAGATTGTCGATGCCGGGTGGTACACCACCGGTGACCTTCCGGAGCTGCCGCCCCGGGGTTCGATCGCTCGGGCGCTGATCGACGAGTTTGTCCGGGTCCACACACGAAAGCCGTGGGTGTTGGGAGCGCTCGCTGCTAGTCGGCGCTGGGTATGACGATCGAGGTCGGTGTGGGTACCTTGATATGCGCCGGCACGATGAAGGCCCCGATGGCGGCGACGATCGCGATGCACCCGCCGACCACGAAGGCGAGCGAGTAGCCGCTCGTGATGGCCTCTGGGACGCTCGTCGTGCCCAGCAGCGACTTGGTGTGCTGCTCCGCGATGGTCGCAAGCACCGCCAGCCCGACGGCCCCACCGAGCTGACGGGTGGCGTTCACCAGGCCCGACGCAAGCCCCGCGTTCTGAGGGGCAACACCGGTGGTGGCGGCGAACGTGCCCGCCGGGAAGCTGAAGCCCAAGCCGAGGGCGGCGATCGTGATCGGTCCGAAGATGCCCGACCAGTAGGTGCTGGTGGCTGAGGTTTGCGACATCCAAAAGAGCGACAGACCGACGACAAGCGTCGAGGCCGACAGGATCACGCGTGGTCCGAACTTGCCGACGATGCGGCTGCTGACCTGCGCGCCGAGCACGACCGCCAACGCCGCGGGAAGAAAGCAGAGGCCCGCCTGCATGGGGCTGTAGTGGAGCACCTCTTGCAGGTAGAGCGAGATGAAGTACCACATCGCGAACATGCTGGCGCCGATCATCAACATGACGACGTTCGCGCCGGAGAGTGCTCGGGAGCGGAAGGTGCCAAAGGGCACCAGTGGCGCTGCGGCTCTCAGCTCGATCACCACGAAGGAAACCACCAGTACGGCGGCGATCGCGAGCGGGATGATGGTGCTGATTGACGTCCAGGCGTGCGAGTCGGTTTGGACGACTCCGTAGACCAGTGCGGTCAGTCCGCCGGTGATCGTGATCGCGCCCCCCACGTCGAGGCTTCGGGACGATCCTTCGGCACGGCTTTCTTGGAGCACCGAACGGGCGAGGAAGTAGCCGGCTATCCCGATCGGGACGTTGATGAGGAAGATCCAGCGCCAGTTCAGGTAGTCGGTAAGGACGCCGCCCGCCAGGGCTCCGGTCGCGCCGCCGCTGGCAAGCGCTGCACTCCAAATCCCGAGCGCGTGCGCACGCTCACGAGGATCGGTGAAGGTAATGATCAGAATGGTCAATGTCGCGGGAGAGAGGATCGCGCCGCCGAGACCCTGAATGGCGCGCGCAGCGACCATCGGGCCGGGTGCCCAGGCTAGGCCGCACACGAGGCTCGCGACCGTAAACACGGTCAGGCCGAGCAGAAAGATCTTGCGGCGGCCAAACAGGTCGGCGGTGCGCCCACCCAGCAGCAGGAAGCCCGCATAGGTCAGCGTGTAGGCGTTGACGACCCACTGCAGGCCGGTGGCAGAGAAGTTGAGGCTGTGCTTCATCGACGGCAGCGCGACGGTCACGATCGCGATGTCGAGCACGACCATGAACTGCCCCAGGCATGCGAGCAACAGGATCAGTTGTTTGCGGCGATCGGAGATCTTCGCCGCCGCCTCGGCAGCTGTCGTCATAGGTCGCACAGACTAGACCGTAAACCAGGGAACGGCCCGACCATCCGGGAGCGAAACGGTGGGGCACCGCGGTGCCGGTCCCCGGTGCTCAGGATCGTGCGCCGGGGCGATGCGGGCGTGCCAGATGCAGTCCGCCGTGAGAGCCCACCGGGCCATGGGTGCGAAATGCGGGGACGATCTCGCTCGTGACCAGGCCGCCAGTGTGGGTGAGGTGGTCGACGACCGGCCACAGGCGCACGATCGCCTCGGGGGTGTCGATGCACACACAGATGACAGGGATCGCGCGGCGCAGGCGGCGCATCGAATCCCCGTGTGGGGTGCCGGTGCCCGAGTAGCCCCACACCCCGGCGAGCGCGGTTGCGCCGCGGGCACCGTGCGTGCGCAGTTCGCGCATCGCGCTCATGTAGAGCGCCTCGCCGCCGCCGACGGCGTCCTCGCGCGTGATCAGCGTCAGCAGTTGCCAGACCGGATACCCGTCGGGATCGCGCAGCGGAGCGTGGTCGATGGGGGCCAAATGGGTCCCGTCGCGTTTGACGACACGGATCCGCTCGGTCGTGACCAGCGCCGGCGCGCCGTGGGTGCCCAGGTCGACTAGGGCTCGGGTGATATCCGTGCGTGCCCCGATGGCCACGATCTGGGCGGGGACCGACGCGTTGGTGCCGATCACACGCGCCCGATGGCGAATGCCGTGCGTGACGCCGTCCACCCCAATGAGGACGTAGGCGCCGTCGACCCCGCACTCCCGCAGATGATCGACGATGCGCAGGTAGCTCAGGGCCCCGCCGGTTCGGTGGCCGCGACCGATCGTGACCGTGAGCTTGACCGGCTCGGTGTCGGTCCCGATGGGAATCTCTGTGGCGCCGGCGATGCCGCAGCGCTCGAGAGTCACCAACCCCTGGGGGATGAGTGCGCCAACGGTATCGGCAAGCCTTGTGATGATCTCGGGGGAATCGACGGCCGTCCACACCAACGGGAGGTCTTCGGAGAGGGTCAAGATGCGTTCGGTGTGGACTTCGCCCCGGCCCCCAAACCCTTCGATCGCGCGCGACAGGATCCCGGTACGGACACCGGCGGCCACCGTGGCCCGCGCGATCGCCTCGGCGCTGGTGTGGTGACCTGCGCGATCGTGCTCGCCGAAATACACGCTGAGTTTGAGACCGTTCACCAGCCCATCCCGATCGCGAATCCGATCCCGGCCAGTGCGATGCCAAAGATGATTTGGCCGACGGCGTTGACGAGCGCGGCCGGCGCGCGTCCGGACTCGCCGAGCAACATGGTCTCGAGCATCCAGGTCGAGAAGGTGGTGTATGCGCCGATGAAGCCGGTGCCAACGACCAGTGAGAGCTGGTGGCCTGGGGCGGCGCCTGCGACCGCTCCCAACACGAACGCGCCCGTGAGGTTGACGAGCGCGGTACCAAACGGAAACCGACCACCGGTGCGCGCGAGGACGTGCCCGTCGACGACAAAGCGCGTGACCGCACCCGCGCCGCCCGCAACGGCCATCCAGAACCAGATCGCGACGCCCGTCACGCGGCCCACCGGGCCCGGCGGGCCGCCCGGAGGACGAATGCGGCAACCAGCACACCACCCAGCAGGCTCACCACCAGGTAGGTGACTGCGTCGAACGGTCGGTCGTGGTGAACCAGACGCACCGCCTCGACCTGCATCGTCGAGAATGTGGTCAGGCCGCCGCAGAACCCGGTCCCCAGCATCGGTCGGATGTAGGTCGAGGGCGGCAGTCGCTCGCCGACCCGCACGACGACCCACGCCAGGACGGCCGTGCCGGCCAGGTTGATCAGCAGCGTCATCCAGGGAAACCCGGTGCCCGCCGGGGACAGCTCGCTCAGTTCGGCGCGCAGGAGGGCCCCGATGATGCCCCCGATCGCAACGGCAATGAGCATCCGCGGATCGCGATGCGGTCCGGGCCGCGGTGGCCGCTTTGCGGCGACCGCGGCCTCGGGGGACACAGTCGGTGGCGAGCCCGTGCTCATCCGTGGGTCGGTGGGCCCGCGTACCCGCCACACCTCACGCGTTGCGAGCTCCGGATCGAAGTGGGGTGCGCCGTCATTTCGGGGGCATCATACGAGGGCGGTGGTCGGCCCACGCGCATCGCACGGGACGGGCTCGGGCGCGCGACTGCCCGGAGGCTTGTCTATCATCGGGGCTGTGGATGCGCTTGGTGCGGTGCGATGACCGCGGTCCAGATCATCGTTGCACTCCTGTTGGTGCTGCTGAACGGCTTCTTCGTCGCCGCGGAGTTCGCGCTGGCGCGCGCGCGGCTCACCCGCCTTGACCAGATGTCCCAGGAAGGGATTCTCACCGCAGAGCTCGCCGGACGCCAGGTGCGCCAGATCGATCGCTATCTGGCGGCATGTCAGCTCGGCGTGACGCTTGCGAGCTTGGGGCTTGGCTGGCTCGGAGCGCCTGCGTTTGCCGCGCTGTTGCACCCGGCCTTTGCGCGCGTCGGCTTGGGTCCGGAGACGACGACGGTCGTTACCGCGATCATCGCCTTTGCAATCATCACCGTCCTTCATGTGGTGATCGGCGAGCTCGCGCCCAAGAACCTGGCCATCCACCGCGCCGAGTCGACGGCCCGCGTGGTCGCCCGGCCGTTGGAAGCCTTCCGCGTCGTGCTCGGCCCGCTCATCTCGGTGCTCAACGCGGCCGCCAACGGCGTGATCGGGTTGTTCGGCGTTGAGCCGGCAACCCCACTGGAGCTTGCCTCGACCCCGGAGGATCTTCAGCGCCTGATCGCCGAGGGCGAAGTCGGTGGGACGATTGAACCCGAGGAAGCCGACATGCTCGAAGGGGTCTTCTCGCTGGGGGAGCGCATCGCCCGTGATGTGATGACGCCGCGTCCGGAAGTGCGCGACCTCCCCGCGGAGATGCCGATCCGCGAGGCGCTGGTGGAAGCGTTGGCGAGTCGCCACAGTCGTTTTCCGGTGATCGGAGGCGACGGGGTGGTCGGCGTCGTGCATCTGTCTGAGTTGGCGCGTGGCCTGGTGGAGCTCGATCCGAGTGCCAACGTGCGCACGGTCACCGGGCCGGCGCTGTTTGTGCCCGAGACGCAATCGCTCGACGATCTGCTGCGCGAATTGCAGCGTCGGCGCTCGTCGCTTGCCGTCGTACTCGATGAGTATGGCGAGCTGGCGGGGATCGTCACCGTCGAGGACATCATCGAGGAGATCGTCGGCGAGATCGACGATGAGCGGGATCGCGGGCCGGCAATCGACTCCCAGCCCGACGGGCGGTTCCTCGTTCGGGGCCACGTGCCGCTGGAGGACTTGGCCGACCACGGTGTCGCGGTGGTCGATGAGACGGTCACGAGCGTCGGCGGCTTGGTCTTTACGCGCCTGGGTCGCCTGCCACGCACCGGCGACACCGTGGTCGTCGACGGCTGGCAGTTCACCGTCGAGGCCACCCAAGGAACGCGCGTGGTATTGGTGGCGATCGATCGCGCGCCCGAGGAGCCTGCCGGTGGCACGGCCCAGTAGCGCGTTGGCGATGTCATTGCGGGGATGAGCTCGGCGCATCCGGGGCCCGTGTCGTACCGGTCGTCGGGAGCGCACCGATCTCACTGTGTCGCAAAGTTATGATCTGCCTTTGTCTGAGGCAGCGCACCGGCATTGATCAGAAGGTGGCGATGTGAGTCACAGCAGCACCGACGCGCACAACACGGCCCCTCGCAGGCCGACGCGCGCCGCGGTCGCGACCGGTCTGATGTGGGCCCTCGTGCTCGCCTTGGTGCCGATCCTGTTGCAACATCGTTATGCGGGCATCCCGCACCGATTGACGGTCGGCTGGGATTACAACATCTTTATCCACGCGGCCGGGCGGATTCTGCACGGACAGAGCCCCTATACCGTTCCGGGTTACACCTATACGCCGCTGTTGGCGATCCTGATGGCGCCGCTCGCGCACCTGTCGATCATCCACGCGTGGAAGGCTTGGATCTTCATCGAACTGGCCGCGGTGGTCGTGGGGGTCGGCGTCTTTGTGGTCACCGAGGCACGTGGCCGGCCGGCCTGGCAGGCGCCACTGCTCTACGCATTCGGGTTCGTGACCGCGATGAATTTCTGGCCGCTCGAGCGACTCATGCGGCTCGGTCAGGTCGACTTCTTTGTGGTCGTGCTCATTCTGATCTCGGTGTGGGGCCAGAGTCGTGGCAAGCCCGCGGTCCGCGGGATCTTCCTCGGACTCGCCGCCCTCCTGAAGGTCTGGCCGATCTTCAACGCGGTGGTGCTTCTGCAGCGCGGACTTGTGGACCGCACGCGAGCCATCGTCGCCGTAGTGTGCACACTGCTCACGGCGCCGATCATCCTGTTTGCCTTCGGCGGGATGTCCGCGGCGCGGGCGTTTGTCTCGAACACCTCCAGTCAGCGGTCGTATCACTTGGTCAGTCACTCGCTGTGGGGCACTGCGAGTCTGCTGTTTTCCAAGACCGGGCTCGCCCGGCCGCTGTACGTTTCAAACGGCGTGCGCATCGGCCTGATCTGCATCTTGCTGCCCTGGGTGATCGGCCTGATGCTGCTGGCACTCCGCACCCCTGGCGATGCAACCTTGTGTACGTGGAATATCGCGGGCTGCCTCGTGCTGGTGATTCCGGTGTCGCATCTGGCCTATTCGGTGTTCTTGCTGCCGATCTTGTGGGTCTGGGGCGCGCGACTTCTCAATCGGGAATACGCGTCGTGGGAGGCGTATGCGGTCTTCGGCGTGCTCGTCGTGTGGTGGTTGTTGCAGACGCACTCGTGGCCCGATGATCTGTTTTCCCACCACATTCCCGCCGTGCGCTATTCGATTGTGTTCGCGGTCAATCTCATCGCGTGCACGGCGTCGGTGTTGGGCAACTGGATGATTCAGCGCCGTGGCTCGATGCCGGGCGTCACGCCTGCCGACGAGCTCGCCGCACCCGCCTGACGCCGCCACGAACAGCGGCACGGTCAGGACGGTGGGGAGTCCTCCCGGAACTGCCCGGCGAGCCCACCACGGGCCGTCGCGCTCCACGCCCCGCACCGTGCGCCGAGCGCGATCGCATCGTGGAGCGACGTGCCGCGGGCCAGGCCCACCGTGAGTCCGGCGGCGAACGCGTCTCCGCATCCGTAGCTATCGACGACGACGCCGGGTGGTGCGATCGGGTCCCACGTGCGTGGTCGATCGCGCCGGTCGAGGTAGGTACCGCCCCTGGCTCCGTCGGTGATGACCCACACCTGCGGGGTCGACGCGAGCGCGCCCGGCGGTACCTCTTCGGCGGGGTCATTGGCGCTTGCCACCAGCACATCGCATTGGATGCCCGAGGCGGCCAGCACCTCCCAGCGCCGCGCGGTCACGACGAGCACCCGCGCGGAGCGACAGGCATGGAGGGTCGCCGGGTCACGGCCGGTGAAATACACGGCGTCGGTCCCGACCAGATCCGCCCAACCAAGCTCGTCGGTGGCCTCAGGTCCGAGCGGAGCACCGATCAGCGCAATCGCGCGGTCGCCGAGGGGACCTACGACGGAGATAGCGCGTGTCTGGGGTTCGCTCCTGTGCGCCGCCCGCACCTCGATTCCCTGCGCGGTCAGGGCGTCACGCGCGTTCTCAGCGATCGCGTCGGCACCCAGCGCCGTGAAGAACTGGGTCTGGGCACCGAGCTTGGCACTCTGGACTGCGGCGACCGCCCCGCCGCCAGCCGCTTCGTCGAAGGCATCGGTGAGCGTTCGGATCTCACCGGGTCCGGGAAAGATACCCGTCGCATGCGTTGCCCACTCGACGTGGCCCACGACCGCCACGCGTGGGCGCCGCATCATGCGAGCAGGAGCTCCGCGGGGGCGCCGAAGCGCTGCAAGACCTCCGGCACCGCGACCGACCCATCGGCGCGTTGGTGGGTCTCGAGGATCGCAATCATCGTACGTCCAACCGCGACGGCGGTCCCGTTGAGCGTGTGCACGAACTGCATTCCGCCTTCGGCACGCGTGCGGCAGTTCAGGCGCCGCGCCTGGTAGTCGGTGCAATTCGAGCACGAGGTGACCTCTCGGAAGCGTCCTTGGCCCGGCATCCACGCCTCGCAGTCGAACTTGCGGGCCGCGGAGGCCCCGAGGTCGCCGACCGCGATGTCCTGAACCCGGTAATGGAGGCCGAGCGCGCCGAGGATCTCCTCCTGGACGGCCAGGATCCGCAGGTGTTCGGCCGCCGAGCTGTCGGGGTTGGTGAACGTGAACATCTCGATCTTGTCGAACTGGTGCACTCGGAAGATCCCGCGGGTGTCGCGGCCTGCCGCCCCGGCCTCGCGCCGGAAGCAGGTCGAGATCCCGGCGTAGCGAAGCGGCAGCTCGCCCTCCTCCAGGATGCGTTCATAGCCGAGCCCGGCGAGCGGGACCTCCGAGGTTCCCACCAGATACAGATCGTCGTCGGCCAAGGCGTAGATCGATGCGCGGTCGGTCGGGAAGAAGCCCGTGCCGAACATCGCCTCTTCCCGTACGAGTACCGGTGGCACGACCGGGGTGAAGCCATGCGCTTCGAGCAGGTCGACGGCGAAGCCCACCAATGCGAGCTGCAGACGCACCAGCGGCCCCATCAGATATGCGAACCGCGCTCCCGAGATCTTGGCGGCCTGCTCGGTGTCGATGCCCCCCAACAGCTGCCCAATCTCCAGGTGATCGCGGGGTGCGAAGTCGAAGACAGGTTGGGTGCCGACCACGCGAAGGGTGATCGCGTCGTCTTCACCGCCGTCGGGTGTCGCGGGCTCGGCCAGGTTGGGCAGTCCCAACAGCACCGCATCGCGCTCGGCTTCGAGCTCGCGAAGCTCGGCCTCATCGGCGGCCAGTGCATCGCCGAGGGCCCGTGCCTGCTCCTGTTCGGCGTGCGCGTTGCGGCCCTCCCGCTTGGCCACCCCGACCGTCTTCGAGATCCGCCCCCGCTCGGCGCGCACCTCTTCGACGCGGGTCCGCACTTCGCGGGCGGTGCGATCCAGGTCGAGGAGGCGGTCGAGGTCGTCGCCGACGCCGCGGCGCGTGAGGTCGGTTCGGACGCGCTCGGTGTCGGCGCGAAGGAGACGGAGATCAAGCACGTGGAATCTCGACTTACGGTTGCGGTGGTGAGGCGGACGCGAGCGCGGCGCGGACCCCGTCCAGGTCGTCGCCAAAGATGAAGGCGTTGCGCAAGCCGGTGATCTCAAAGACCCGTCGCAGGGGGCGGTTTGGGCAGATCACGCCGACCGAGCCACCGTCGGAGCGCGCCTGGTTGAGCAGGTCCACCAGGGCTCCAATGCCGGATGAGTCCAGCAAGGTGACCCCGGAGAGGTCGACGATGATCGGGCCCGAAAAGTGGCCGACCCGCTCAAGCTCGGTGCGGAACGCGGACACGGTGTAGACGTCGAATTCACCGGCGAGTGAGACGACCACGAGCTGGTCATGCTCGGTCGTGGAGACATCGAGGGCCACGAAGACACGATAGCCCAGCATGAGACCATTTCCCGGATCTCGAGGCGAGGGGTTGCAGAGAGTTTGCGCAATCGCCGGTCGATACGTCTATGCCCCGCGTGCGCCCGGGGGCATAGACGACGTCGTGGGGCTTACCCGGCGACGGTCAGGGTGCCGACCATGCCGGCCTGACGGTGCCCTGGGACGGTGCAGTAGAACGTGTAGCTGCCGGCCTTCAGCGTTGCGGTGGCCGTCGAGGTGCCGCCCTGGTTGACGACCTTCCCGGCAACGGCACCGGGGGTGTCGATCGCGACCGAGTGCGGGATCGCCGAGGCGTTTTTCATGTTGATCGTGACCTTGCCGGCAGGCGCACTCAGGGTCGTCGGCACGAACGCCAACAGGGTCGGGTCGGTCGAGATGCTCAGCGTCGTGTCACAGACCTTCTTGCCGCACCCCGCGGGTGCCGCGGTCGACCCACCGCCGGACGAGGCTGCCGTTGGCGCGGAGATGGTCTGGCCCTGGGAGTTGGTCTGAATCGCGGAGTTCTGGACCGTCGGTGCGTTGGCCGAGGTGCCCGTGCTGGCGCAACCGGCCGCGACGACCGCGATTGCACCAATGAACACCGTGCACGCTGCTGCTTTGGTCACTGTACGCACGTAATCTCGCTCCTCACGGTTGGCCACCAGTCGAATCCTACGACCAGGCGGCACAATCGCAAGGTTCATCACACCCCCAGGGGTCCCTGGTCAGGTGGTGCCGTGGCGAATGACACTGCCACGCGCTACGGTCGGGTCATGTCGATCCGCAGCTTTGAGGGGCACGATCCCGACCTGGGCACGGACGGGTTTCTGGATTCGACCGCGGTGGTGATCGGCCGAGTGCGCCTTGGGCGATCCGTGTCGATCTGGCCGCACACGGTGTTGCGCGGCGACTCGGACCTCATCACCGTCGGTGATGCCACCAACATCCAAGACGGGTCGGTCGTGCATGTCGACGCGGGTGTGCCATGTGTGATTGGCGCCCGCGTGACGATCGGTCACCGCGCGGTCATCCATGGTTGTGTGATCGAGGACGAGGTGCTTGTGGGGATGGGGGCGATCGTGATGAACCACGCCCGGATTGGTCGCCAGAGCATCATCGCGGCCGGGGCGCTGGTGACCGCGTGGACCGAGATCCCGCCCGGATCGTTGGTCGTCGGCGCACCGGCCCGGGTCGTCCGCGAGACGACCGCCGCCGAGCACCAGCGCATCCGCGAGTCGGCGGCTCGCTATGTCGCGCTCGGCGGGCGATACCGCCTTACATGATCGTGCCAGAGGCGGCCGGCGCGCATCGCTAGAGGTTTTGGGCGAGCGCCTCGATCAAGAACTTGACGTGGCCCTGGAGCATCGCGGCCTGGCCGATCCGGTTGACCACGTCGGGGTTCGCGATCGCGTCCGCACCCCCGCGGTCCAGCTCGGCCTGTTTGGCGGCACGGTCGACGCTGAAGATCGTGTGCGCCAGATGCCTCGCGTTGGCCTTCCACCATACGAGCGTCGGCTGGCGTATGGGTGCACGGTCGGGTCGAGCCTGGTCGAGGGCCTCGAGGAAAGCCTGGATCGAGAAATCGACGCGCAGGCGACGTTCGAGCACCTCGACGAACGCCTCGTCCTCGGAGGTCGTCTGGCCGAATTGCGACTCGGCCTCGAACGCCGTCGCGTCTTCGAGCCGCTCAAAGGTGTCGGTTAACGAGGCTGCAGCCTCGTCCATGCGTTCGACCAGGTGCTCGGAGAAGTCCCGGAGCTCGGACCTCTGGCCGGGCGCTGCATTGGCTGCCAGGGCTTCGGCGACAAACCGCAAGTGTGCGCGGATGGCCGGCTCGCCTGCGGGTGAGGTGTCCTGGCGGCCGGTCCCCTCCTGCCGGATCAGCTCGGGCAACCTCGCGTGGTGGTCCTGCATCCACGCCAGCAGGCCGCGCGCGGTGGGGTGAGGGGCGGTCGTCATGCGCGCGGACGGGCCTAGGTCAGCGTGTATTCCGGACCCGAGCCGCCCTCCGGCGGCGTGAGCCGCCCACCCTTGGCGGTGATCGCGCCGCACTGCACGCAGTTGGAGGGGTTGGTGTGCACCGTCACGGTGCCGTTCTTGGCACCGTCATCAGTGATCTCATACACCTTGGCCGGGCACATATTCTCCCAGGTTACGGCCAGCGCACGCGGGACCTTGTACTGGAGGCGGATGTGGTCGGGCTGGTCGTCGCGGGTCTTGTTGCCTGAAGCGAACACGCTCGAGAGCTTGTCGAAGGTGAGCACTCCGTCGGCGACGATCGGCGTGCGGGTCCCGAGAAATACCGGTTCCTTGGCGTCGCGGATCGGCGTGATCTTCTTGGGGAAGTGCCCTTGCGAGCCGGTCGACATCGCGTGCACCATGCCGCCGAAGGCGAAACCGCGCTGGAAGGCGGGCCGGATGTTGCGGACCTTCCAGAGGTTCTTCCAGACCTCGGAGTTCTTGATGCGACGGTCGTAGCCCCACAGCCCCGCCGGGGTGCTGGCGCGGTTGGCCTTGAGGGCCTCGTAGATCGCATCGGCGGCCAGCATTCCCGAGCGGATCGCGTACTGGACACCCTTGAGAGATGTCATGTCGACGAAACCGGCGGAGTCCCCGACAAAGACGGCGCCCGGGACGTGCAAGCGGCTCGGGAGGCCGTAGATCCCGGAGCCGGGAATCGTCTTGGCACCCCAGGCCAGGCGGCGACCATCTTTCAGGATGCCCTTGACGAGCGGGTGGGTCTTGAACTCCTGGAGGATGTCGTGGACCGAGAGGGTCGCGTCGGCGTAGTCGAGCCCGACCACGAAGCCCAGCGAGATCTTGTCATGGCCCATCGGGTAGAGCCACGAGCCGCCGTACTCCCGGTACTTCTTGCCCAGGCGCAGTGGCCAGCCGGTGGTGTGGATCAGTCGGTTGAGTTCCGTTGGCACTTCCCAGACTTCTTTGACACCCAGCTCCCACGTCTGCACCGCATGGTTGTCGAGCTCGAAGTGGCGACGAATCACCGAGGTCAGGTGACCGGGCGTCCCTTCGGCGAGCACCGTGGTGCGCGCGTGGACTTCCATCCCCGGTTCGAAGGTGGCGAGTTCCTGGCGCTCCTTGCCACGGCCCTTGTCACCCGTGATCACACCGGCGACGCGGCCCTGGTCGACGATGACCTGTTGACAGTCGGTCTCCGGGAGCAGATAGACGCCGAGCTCTTCGGCCTTCGCGCTCATCCAGCGCGCCAACTGACTGACCGAGATCACCCAGTTGTGGTGGTTGCGCATTTGCGGTGGCGGCGGAATCCGAAGGTGGGACGTCTTGGTCAGGAA
Organism: Thermoleophilia bacterium; assembly: GCA_017882555.1. Classification (GTDB taxonomy): domain Bacteria; phylum Actinomycetota; class Thermoleophilia; order Miltoncostaeales; family Miltoncostaeaceae; genus CAITWD01. Next base: position 2,328 of record JADGPH010000078.1, on the reverse strand, counting down.
GTAGACCGCTTCCTTGTCGACTTCCCAGTAGTGCGGGATCTCGGATGGATCGATCTCCGAGAAGAGCTCCTTCAAGGAGGTCGGATTGATCACCGCACCCGAGAGCAGGTGCGAGCCGGGGGCCTTGCCCTTCTCGGCGAGCGCGATCGGCACCTCGCCGAGACTCTCGGCCAACTCCGGGTCGTCGCCGAGCAACTGACCGAGCCGGATCGCGGTCGCGAGGCCCCCCGGACCGCCACCAACGATCAAGACACCGACCTCGATACGCTCGTCTTCGCCGGCCTGCGGACGCGCGACGTAGTCGGAGTTCTCAAACGGCGGGGGGAAATCGGACGGGTGAATGCTGGCCATGGGCTGCCCTGGAGGTCGAGGTCATAAATGCGCGCGGCCTGGCATGCATCGCTGCCAGCGCTGTTCGTACGCGGAAGTCTGAGTTTACCGAGCGCAGCGCGTTCTGCAGGATTCGTTTGTCGGCCATGCCGCGTACGATCATCCCGGCCATGTTTCCGCGCAATCCAGCTCCGATCGCCTTCCAGCCCCCGATGGCCACGCGCCCGATCCGGCGGTGTGCGCATACGGGACATACGCTCCGGCGGGCACGCTCATGACCGGTGGGCTCGTGTTGCGGTCCCTGACCGGAGCCGACTTCGTCGAGGCACGTCGCGTCGCGGACGCGTGGTTCGGGCATCCGGTGGGACTCACCATGCACCGTCTGTTTTTCGACCAACTTGGGCCCAGCGGGCTGCGGGCCGCAGACTCCGCCGACCCCGGACGGATGCTCGGTGTGCTGCTGGGGTTCGCCAGTCTGGCCGAGCCCGAGCTTGCGTACATTCATTTCGTGATGGTGGACCCCGAGGTGCGCGAGCGCGGGGTGGCACGTGCGCTCTATGAGGAGTTCGGCCGGCGCATGTTCGCCGGCGGATGCACGCGGGTGCGCACGCTCGCGGCTCCCCAGCGAGACCGCTCGATCAAGTTCCATGAGGCGCTCGGGTTTGTCGGCACCGTTGTCCCGGAGTACCTCGGCCCCGGCCAGGACCGCGTCGTGCTCGAACGCGCCTTGCCGTTCAGGGCCGAGGCGCCGTAGTTGGTGATGCGGGAGGGTGGCGTTCCTTCGGGCGCGCGCGATAGGCCCGGTGCAGACTGCGGAATCCGAGACTGGAGTCTGGGTGGTTGTCCCGTTGACGAGGACACTGGTGCGCGCGACGATGGAGACACCACAGAAATCGTCTGCGCGAAGGGAAGCGTGCGATGAGCACCGTGCACCGGCACTCCCAGGCCCGCGTCGTGATCGCCGGGGCGCGCTTCGCCGCGCTCGAGGCGGTGCTGGCCCTGCGGGCCTTCGCCGATGATGCCGTTCGCACCTACGTGCTGAGCGCGGAGACCCAGTTCATCTTCACCCCCGCGGCGCCGGGTGAGCTCTTCGGGCTCATTCCCCGGACCCGCTGGCCGCTGCATGATTTGGCCGCGCGCGCGGGGGCGAGTCTCGTTCCCGGTGCGCTCGGGTCGATCGATGCGGGCAAGCAGCGCATCATCACCACCGATGCCCAGGCGATCGACTACGACTTCGCGATCGTGGCGGTGGGCGGCCGGCCGGAGGCGTGGCTCGATGCTCCGGGACTCACCTTCTCCGGCCCTGAGGATGTGCCGACGATGGGGCGGCAGCTTGACGACGTGGCGGCCCGGGTGGGGGACGGCCAGCGCGTGCGGGTCGCATTTGTCGTGCCACCCGGGAGCGGCTGGGTGATCCCGGGGTATGAGTTGGCCTTGATGGCACGCCGCTACCTCATCGATCTCGGCGTCGGGGATGCGGCAGAGTTGATGGTGGTGACCTCGGAGGACGAGCCCCTCGGGATCTTTGGCCAGTACGCCGCCCAATCAATCTCCGAGGCCTTGGCGGGCGCGAACATCGCGCTGCACGCCGGGTCGATTGTGCGCGGCTGGGTCGATGGTCACCTGCAGATCGTGCCGGAAGTCGAACTGGCGGCCGACGTGGTGATATCGCTGCCCATGATTCACGGTCCCGAGGTGGAGGGGATCGCGCAGACCTCGACCGGCTTTGTCGATGCCGACCTCGACGGACGGGTCCGCCATGAGCGCCGGGTGTTCGTCGCCGGTGATGCGGGGCCCTTTCCGGTCAAGCAGGCCGGGCTCGCGTGCCAGCAGGCCGACTGTGTCGCCGCCGCCATCTGTGCCGACCTTGGGGTGGCGACGCCGGCGCTCCCGCAGTCGCCGGTGCTGCGGGGCCTGTTGTGGTCGGGCGACGGCGACCAGTTCCTGCGCCGTGATCTCGCCGGTGGTCGTGACGAGAGTCTGGGCACGGTGAGCGTG
>JADGPH010000077.1 GCA_017882555.1 Thermoleophilia bacterium | reverse complement strand
TGAGTCTTTCCCGCCGCCCGGATGAGGGCATCCGACTGCTGTCGCACGGGCGACATCGCCCGGCGGGCGGCGGCGATGACTTCGTCCGGAAGGCCCAGCGACTGCGCGATGTCGAGGGCATGTGACGCGCCGTACGCGCCGACCCTGATGGCGTAGCGCGGACGGAACGTCTGCTGATCGATGGCGACCGCCGCATTGTCGGCGGCGGCGAATCCCACCGCCCACTCTTTGAGTGATCCCAGGTGCGTGGTGACCAGCACGCGCGCGCCCGCCCCGACCAAACGCTCAAGGATGGCTTGAGCCAACGGGCCTCCCTCGTCGGGATCGGTACCGGCAGCGATCTCATCGAGCAGCACCAGTGACCGGGTCCCCGCGGCCTTGAGGATCTCCGATAGGCGCCGCACATGCGCCGAAAACGTTGACAGGTTGCGGGCGATCGACTGCTCATCGCCAATATCGGCGAGGATCTGGTCGAAGACCGGCAGTCGTGCCTGACGGGCCGGCACCCGAAGACCACATTGCGCGCATGCCGCCAGGATCCCGAGCGTCTTGAGGGCCACGGTCTTGCCACCGGTGTTGGGCCCGGAGATGACCAGGGCCCGAATCCCGGCGAGCTCGAGATCGATCGGCACAACGCTGTGCGGATCCAACAGCGGGTGGCGGGCACCCTCCAGGCGGGGGTCCGCGGCCTCCTCGACCACGCATCCGCGCCATTGGTGCGACAGGCGCGCGCAGGCAAGCGCGAGGTCATGGGCCGCGAGCGCGGTGGTCGCCGAGGCAAGATCGTCGGCGGCGGTGCCGACGCGCGCCGAGAGCTCACCGACGATGCGCTCGACCTCTGCGGCTTCCATTGCCTCAATCTCTCGGAGTCGATTGTTCGCGTCGATTAGTTCCAACGGCTCGATGAACAGCGTGCTTCCCGATGCGGAGCTGTCATGGACGATCCCGGGCACCGCAGACCGCGAACTGGCTTTGACCGCGAGCACGGGTCGACCACCGCGCTCGGTGGTGAACGATTCCTGCAGATGCGCGCCCAAGCGACCCGCCAGGCGTCGAAGCGTGTCACCGGCCTCGCGCCGCGCCACGACCAGACGCCGTCGGAGGTCGGCTAGCTCCGGCGTCGCGGTGTCCAGCAGCCCGCCGCGGCGATCGAGCGCGCGGTCAAGCGCAGTTGCCACGCTGCTGAGCGTCATCGGAACGATCCCCGCCGCCAGCCGATCGGCCAACACCGGCGCGGTGTCCTCGTGTGCGAGTACCGCCAACCGAACCTCGAGCGCGACGTCAATCGTCGCGTCCAGTCGCTCGAGCGCGCTGATGTCCAGCACCCCGCCGCGCGCCGCCATGGCGATCTCGGGACGAAGATCGTACGCCCCTCCTGGACCGGTGACCGCCTGCTCTTCGAGCCCGTACGCCTCTTCGGTCTCGACGCGTCTGTGCGCAACAACCGCGGGGTCGCTCGACGGCACGATCGAGTGAGCCAGCATCGCCCCACCGTCGAAGCTGGCGTGGCCCGCCAGGCGCTCCTGGATCACCGAGAACTCCAGGAGCTCGAGGCTCCGGGTATCCATTTCCGATTCTGTGCGCATGCCCGTGCCGCGCTAGAGTCGCGTCGTGCTGATCATCGGGCTCATCATCGTCGGGCTGGTCATTCTCACCGGGTTGGTCGTCGCGGCCATCCTGCTTGCCGGCGCGTGGTTTGGCACCCAACTGTTCCCGGCGTCCGAAGCCCCGCCCGCCGACCCGCCCGCCACGACCGAATAGCTCCGGAGGACGCGCGGGCGATGCGCGGTGCGTCGAGGTCTCGCGTCAACCACCGCCGGCAGACTGGCCAGCGGGCAAGCGGGCCACGGTGACCGCGAATCGGGACTCGGGATCGGTGTGCCATTCGATCAAGTCCAGGCCGACGTGTGCGTAGATCTCACGCAGGGCCGGTTCGTTGAACTTGCAGCAGATCTCGGTGAGGATCTCCTCCCCGTTCGCGATGGTGATCTCGGCGTCGAGGTATCCCAACCGCACACGCATCTCACGAGACGCCTGCAGGCGCATCTCGACCCGCCGCTTGTCCGGACGCCATACCGCACGGTGGACGAAGCTCTCGGGATCAAAATCGGCATCGAGCTCATTGTTGAGGATCACCAGCAGATTCCGATTGAACCGTGCGGTAACGCCGGCAGCGTCGTCATACGCGCGCCGCGTGCGCTCGGGATCGGTATCGAGATCCACACCCATGAGAAACACATCACCGGGCGCCAGCAGTCCGGCGACGTCGCGCAGAAACGCCGGCCGCAGCCCGGGTGAGATGTTGCCGATTGTGCCCCCGAGAAACGCAACCATGCGGACTCCGCCCGCATGGCGCGGGGGTACGTAGGCCAAGTGATGTTCGAAATCACCGGCGATGGCGTGGATCGTCAGGTCCGGATAGTCCACGGCCAGCGCATGTGCGGCCCCGTGAAGGGCCGACGAGGAGACGTCAAACGGGAGGTAGCGGCGCGAGGAGCCAACGTGATTCAGTCCGTCAAGGAGCGCGCGCGTCTTCCGAGACGATCCCGAGCCGAGTTCCACCAGCTCGGTGGGTCGATGCCGCGCCATGATGCCATCAACCGCGCGTGCCAAGATCTGCATCTCGGTGCGCGCCTGGTAGTACTCATCGAGCTCGGTGATCTGCTCATAGAGCGCGCAGCCCACGGGGTCGTACAGATATTTCGGGAGGATCCATCGCGGTGGCGCGATCAATCCCCGGCGGACATCCCGCGCCAAACGATCACGCCCGGCATCCGCATCCAGGTGCACCTCGAGCGTGAACGGTTCGTCAGACACGCTCATGGGGCCCCGGCCGGCGGCGGTGCGTCCGCCGTCATCCGAGTCACCGAGTTCTCCGGGACGGCGATCCAGGAGCCCGCCGAATCAAGGGGTTCTGAGGCAACGGTGATCCCGTCGCCGTCGCGACGCACATACAGCGAGTCGCACGGCTGGTCATCCGCGATCCGCACAGCGACGATCTCATGCCCGTCGGTGATGACCGCGCACACCGCCGAGCCCGGCGCTGCCCTGATGACCGCGGCGGTCGCGGCCTCGACCCCCGCCGCGAGGTCGCCCTGATCGCGGATGTGCTGCAGGGCGAGCAAGAAGAATGTCTCCGAGTCACTCTCGCCAGTCAGCGCGGCGTACAGATCGTCGGGCAGCCCGGCCCGCAATCGACGCGCGTTGGCAGAAAAGCGGGTGATGAAGCCGTTGTGCGAGCACAGGTACCGCTCATGGGCGAACGGTTGTACGCACGCAAGGCCCCCGGGGATCCCCGGCGTACCGTTGCGGACCGCCGCCATGATCGCGTGCGAACGCACCACGTTGGCGAAACGCTCCAGATCCGGGTCGGCCCAAATGGGGAGTTCACGCCGATAGCGGGCGGGCCTGGACTCGTCATCCGGATACCAAGCAATGCCAAACCCATCCGCACAGACGCTCCCGCGTAGGAGCTCCCGGGCGGCATAGCTCTGGACGACCAGGGAATGCGGCGGCGTGGTCACGAAATCCGAGATCGGGCGGGGGGTGCCCAGCCACACGAGATGTCGACACATCGTCCGCGCGCCTCAGGTGCGATCCCAGGCCAGGCGCAGCCCGGAGAAGATCTGCCGTCGCTCGGGCAGGTCCCAATTGCGAAAGGTGACCGACGCGACGTGGGGCTGGGTCGCCCACGACCCGCCGCGCAAGACGCGGTACCCGCGATCAAAGAACACTTCGGCGTACTCCGGGTACGGGTAGGCACTGAACCCCGGGTAGCCCACGAACTCGCTCGAGGTCCACTCCCACACATCGCCGAGCATCGCACGACATCCGATCGCGCTTTCACCCCGGAAGGTCCCCACCGTCACGGGATGCCCACACCGGATCCCGAGATTGGCCTGATCGGGGTCTGCGACCGCACCGCGCGCCGCCCACTCCCACTCGGCTTCGGTCGGCAACCGTCCCCCGGCCCAGGACGCATATGCCTCGGCCTCGTAATGGGAGACATGGCACACGGGCGCGTCGTGCTCGAGTGCGCACGGGCCGGCGACATCCCGCGTCGACCACTGACCGCCGCCGGCGCGTTGCCAGTACGCCGGCGCGGTGGCCTCCTCGCGACATCGCCACTCCCAGCCCTGGCGACTCCACAGCTTGGGGCGCGCATAGCCGCCATCGTCCACAAACGCCACGAACTGACCACACGTCACCGGATCGCGGGCGATGGCATACGGGGCCAGCTCGAATGTGTGCTCCGGCCGCTCACAGTCATAGGCAAAGCCATGTGGACCCGCTCCGAGGCTCACCGGCGCGCCGGTGACCTCAATCCGTTCCGGGGTTGTCGCGGACCGACCGTCCGCCGCGGGCGGCTCATATGCGGCACCGACGCCCGTGATCGGCACTCCGGCCAGGACGAATTCCTGCAACATCGACTCGGCGTGCTGGGCCTCGTGGGCAGCCACGAGATCGAAGACGAGCCCGTCGTGTACAAGGCCGGGGTCGATCTCGGCCGGACGTGCGCCGTGGAGCACCTCCAGCGTGCGCGTGCGCGTCGCGGCCAGGTATTCCCGCGCTTGGGCGGGATTCAAGATCTGAATCTGCGTACGCACGGGTCGCGGTGTCTCGAACGCGTCATAGGCGGCCTGGAGTTCCGGATAGAGCGTCGCGCCGCCCCCAACCCGACACCACACCCAGAGTTCCTCGTATGCCGCGATGTGGCCCAGATCCCACACCGGAGGACTCACGAACGGGCGCGGCGCGTACACGAGCACATCGTCACCGAGGCCCGCCACGATCTGCTCGGTACACCGACGCACCGATGTCAAGCGCTCGGCGATCGCTGCCGGGTCAGAGAGTTGGATGCTCACAGTTCGGCATCGTACTGGCCCGGTCGCCTCGTGCCATCGACAACGACACGACCGCTGCATCACTGCGACTACCGGGGGCGGCCCGAGCGGGTCAACCAGGCAAGTGCCACCCCTCGGCGCCGCTCGAGTTCGTCGATCGTTGCTTGACCGATCCGCTGGATGCCAACCCGACGATTGAGCTCGGCGTTGATCTGCGCATGGGTCATGTCGACCACCCGCACCAACTCCGTGACGGCGGCGGCATTGGCGTCTCGCAGGATCTGGCGATGGGCGCGCGGCGAGAGCTGTGGAGCCGAATCCGCACGAGCGCGGGAAGCACCGGCTCGCGGCGCCGGAGCCAACTCCAGCACGAGCGCATCGTCGTCATCGGGCTCGGGCATCGCCCAGAGACCGTCCATCGTCGCATCGCCCAACGGCACATCCCCCAGCGCTCGTGCAGCAAGCGGCGCGAACAACGACATCTGTTCCTCACCGGCCCGTGCGGCGGCCGCCAGGGCACCGCCCTCGCCGGGCATCAACGGGTCGCCGTTGTCGTCAACGCGGCGCAAGCAGTGGCGGCGCTGTTCGTCGATTGCAAACGCGTGGCGACGCAACCGCGGATCATCCGGGATGAACATGTATGCCGGCTGGGGTCCGAGACCCCGCGTCCAGCGCACCAGACGGCCGACGGCCTGACGAAAGAACAGCTCCGTCGTCGTGGTGGTCGCAAACACCCCCACGCGCAGGCGTGGGATGTCGACCCCTTCGGAGACCATCCGAACGGCGACGATCCACGGGCTCGTGCCCCGTGCGAACTCGGCGATGTGGCGCGAGGCCGCCGCATCCTCGGACACCGCCACCACAGCCTCTACGCCGCAGCGGCGACGCAGGATCTGCGCAATCCCGCGGGCGTGCTCCTGGTCGACTGCGATCACGAGTCCCGCGGCTGCAGGATGCGTGCGCCGTACCTCGAGCAGGGTCTGGTGGGCCCGACCGATAACATCGGCCATCCACTCCCCTTCGACCGAGAGCGCCGTGCGCAAGCGCTGCGCCCCGGCAACCCCATCGAGATGGTCGGCAAAGGACGCTTCGGCGTGGGTGCCATCGCTGGCGATCCACTCCATCTCGCCGTCGATGCGGGGGAACCGCACCGGGCGCACCACGCCACCATCGTGCAGGGCGTCGCCGTAGCCGTACTCGACGTCGGGCTGCGCCATGCCATCTTGGTCGTAGCGCACAAACGGGATGGCCCGCGTATCGGAGCGAAACGGGGTCCCCGACAAGCACAGCCGCACCGCGGCACCGCGGCAGGCAACCTGCACCGCTTCCCCCCACGCCTGCTCATCGCCGGCGTGGTGGACCTCATCGAGCACGACGATCGCGTCGCGCGCCAGTCGTGCAAGCTCATCGGCGCAGTGCGCGACTTGTTGATAGGTGGTCACGAGGCCGTGGACATCGGCGGGAAGACGGACCTCGGTGGACGACCACCCGGTATCCAGATGCAGATCGAGCGCTGCTGCAGCCTCCGCCCACTGGCGCTTCAAGTGTTGGGTCGGGGCGATGACGATGACCCGTCGGCCCGCGTCCCGGCCCAACAGCACCCGGACCGCGGCCAGTGCGAAGGTGGTCTTTCCCGATCCCGGTGTCGCCACCGCGAGGAAGTCCGGAGCCGCCGAACAAAGAAAGACGTCGAGCGCGCTCTTTTGCCAGCGTCGCAGGCGAACCGATTGAGCCATCAGCAGAAGACCGGGGAGGATACCCGCGCGCCCGGCGGAGATGCCCGCCGCGTGGCGCCAGACTTAGCTCGACACGCCGGAATCGGGGACGGCATCACGCCAGCATCACAGGTGCCGACTGCCGTACGACGGCCCGCGAGCGACCGATCAGGATTCAGCGGGCGCGGCTAGGAACGCGGCGCTTCGCGGCCGCAGCTCGGGCACCGCCACACCGGGAAGACCTCCTCGCGCGGGATCGCGCGTCCGGTGGAGAGATCATGGGTGCGAATCATGCGCGTCGACGGATATGTCCGCGTGCCGCAGCGCTCGCAGTCCGGCGCGCTCTGGGAACCTGTTGCCGGATCGTGTGCCATGCCGTGACCCTAACATCCACGGTGCGCCGGCGTCCCCGTCCGGGGTCGGAGCGGCGTCACATTGGTGACCCACAGCGCCGGCTCGGGCGCCGGCACCTGAACCCTCATGACCCCTCGGCATCAACCGAGATCCGCCCCGCGGCAGCAGCGGCCACCATCGCCGCATAGTCACGTGCATTCAGATCGGCGTAGGCGGCGGCGAAATCGGCGATGGCCTCGTCCAGCACCGCGCTCTTGCCCATGTAGGCGGCAATTGCGACCCGATCGCCGGAGCGCGCGTGCGCCCGCGCCAGGGTCCACCCACACAGGCCCGCATAACCACTGAGTGTTGCCGGGTGCATGCCGTCGAGGTCGACCGAGCCCTTCCAGTCGCGCAGCTGGCGCCAATAGAAGTCCCGAGGCACCGCATCGAGGGTCTCGTGGACCCGCTGCCAACCCAAGAAGATATCGCTGGCCGCCTGAATCGTGCGCTGGCCCGCGATCACCCGCTCGCCGTGATTGGCAAAGACGCTCGGCCCCAGGAATCGCTCCAAGACCGAATCCTGTGCCTCTTTGATCTGCAAGAACAAGGGGTCGCCGTCGTCGACACCCAGTAAAAGCGCGATGAAGCACCGCGTGCCCACACTCCCGACCCCAACGACCTTCCGGGCCAAATCGACGAGTCGATACTGCTCAAGCAGATGGCGGCGATCCGGGGGCAATGTCCGACGGTACGACTGCAGCTGCCGATGGGCCCAGGCGCTCGTGTCCGCGAATTCGGCGAGGTCGGAGAACGGCACCACCAATGGCGGGTCCGCGGTTATCCGAGGTTCGCCGTCGACCAGATGGGTGAGCTTGGAAAACGTGTGCATCGAGTCACGTGTGCGCGCATTGGCCACATGGCGTTCAGCGTCACCGACGACCTTGTCGCGCACCCGTCGGGACCCCCGTGATCTGGCCTCGGCCAGATACTCCTCGACCTCAAGCTGCTCGTACCACACGGTCAGGTTCGTGTGGGTTGCGAACGTCGCCATCGCCTCCCGATACGAGCGCACCACGCGCTCGACGATCGGCCGACGCGTCCGGGCAGGCAGACCGTTCTCCCGTCCGACCACCTCGAAGCTGGCCGCCAGGCGCTTGAGGTCCCATTCCCAAGGTCCGGGCAGCGTCTCGTCGAAGTCGTTGATGTCGAACACCACCCGGCGCTCGGGGGAGGCGAACAGGCCGAAGTTCGACAGGTGCGCGTCTCCGCACAGTTGCGCGTGAATCCCGGATACCGGGGTCCGGCTGAGATCCGACGCCATCACGAGCGCGGCGCCACGAAAGAAGGCGAACTCCGAGACCAGCATCCGGCCGTAGCGGATCGGCACGAGTTCCGGGACACGCGTCGTTGCCTGTTCTTCCAGCAGGGCGATCGGATCCGGGCGCTGCGCGCCGAGATCCAGTTCGGCGTGACCCGAGCGCGGCGTATGGGTCCGTGCCGCCTTGCCGCGCGCGATGCGCTCTTGACGACTCAGATGCGCAACCTCTGGCAGCACCGCCGGCGTCGTCACGACACGACGCCGGCGCACGGCAGGCGTCGTCGCCGCAGGCGCCGCAGAGGCTGCCCGGTGTCGGCGCGCCGGCGCCCGCGCCGGAGTCGACAAGCCAATGTCCTCAGGGGTCATTCGGGGGCGCCGGCCCGCGAGCGTGGGCTCGTGATCCGTTGAGGCCGGGTCCGGCGTCGCACTGGGGGGTCGCCGCGGCCCGGTGCCCGCGGCATCACCTGTTGGGCCCATGCCGCTCACCCGATGTGGTTCGCCATGCCGAGGTGGGTATTCGGCGAGGATCGTGGTGCGGAACCGTGCTCCTGACGCCTGCGCTGCGACTGTCTCATTGGACGAACTCCCATGCGCGTGGCGCGTCATTGATAGGACGTGGCACCCCGCCGCGCCTGGGGCCGGGCTCCGTTGCCGGACCTATCATTGCCGGTTATGGAGAGCCGGGCAATCGCGGGTCCATTAGCCAGAGACGCCCGCTGGTCGGCTCACGTGCGTCCTCCACGGATGACGTTCGGATTGTGAGGGCGTCGCGCGATGTGTGTGCGGCCGCACGCGTGCCGTTGGGCACGCGCCGATGACCGGGACGGCCACTGCGGCAGCGGGACCACGCCCCGACCGCTACAAGTGGGTCGCGCTCTCGAACACGACACTTGGCATGTTCATGGCGACTCTCGACGGGTCGATTGTGATCATCTCGATGCCAGCGATCTTTCGGGGAATCAAGCTTGACCCACTGGACGCCGGCAATATCGCGTACTTGTTGTGGATGGTGTTGGGCTACCTGCTCGTCTCGGCGATCTTCGTGGTGCCCCTGGGACGCCTCGGGGACATGTTCGGCCGGGTCCGCATCTACAACATGGGCTTCTTGCTGTTCTCGATCGCGTCGCTCGGGCTCTCGCTGGATCCGTTGGCCGGACGCGCCGGGGCACTGTGGCTGATTTTCGGTCGCATGATTCAAGCGCTCGGTGGAGCGGTACTGATGTCGAACTCGGCGGCCATCCTCACCGATGCCTTCCCGGTCGACCAGCGCGGGATGGCACTCGGGGTCAATCAGATCGCCGGCCTGTCGGGGCAGTTTCTCGGGCTGCTGGCCGGTGGGCTCTTGGCGGCGATCGACTGGCGAGCCGTGTTTTGGGTCAATGTCCCGATCGGCATCGTCGGCACGATCTGGTCGTACCGAAGCTTGCGCGAGACCGGCGAACGCCATCGCACACGCATTGACTGGCTCGGCAACATCACCTTCACCGCCGGGATGGCGGCCGTGCTGATCGCCATCACCAACGGCATCCAGCCCTATCACGGCCACGCCACGGGTTGGTCGGACCCCCTTGTGCTCGCCGAGCTCTTTGGTGGGATCGCGCTGCTCGTGATCTTTTGCGTCATCGAGACGCGCGTCGCGGAACCGATGGTGCGGATGGGCCTGTTTCGGATCCGTGCGTTTGCCACGGGCAACCTCGCCGCGCTGATGGTGGCCATGGCCCGTGGTGGCCTGCAGTTCATGCTGATCATCTGGTTGCAGGGCATCTGGCTCCCGCTCCACGGCTACTCGTACGCCGATACCCCGTTGTGGGCGGGAATCTACCTTCTACCGCTCACCGTGGGATTCTTGGCCGCAGGTCCGCTCTGCGGGCACTTGGCTGACCGGTACGGAGCCCGTCCGTTCGCCACCGGTGGCCTCCTGCTGGTGGCGGCGAGCTTTATCGGGATGTACTTCCTGCCCGTGGATTTCAACTACGACGTGTTTGCGCTCCTGATCGGCATCAACGGCGTCGGTCAGGGCATGTTCAGCGCCCCCAACACCTCGGCCATCATGAACAGCGTGCCCGCCGCAGAGCGAGGTGCGGCCTCAGGGGTACGCTCAACGTTTCAAAACTCGGGCACGGCCCTGTCGATCGGGATCTTCTTCGCGCTCATGACGGCCGGTCTGGCGAGCTCGCTGCCCGACCAACTGACCGCGGGGCTGACCGCCCATGGCGTGCCCTCATCGGTCGCGCACCATGTCGCCACACTTCCACCGGTCAGCTCGCTGTTTGCCGCGTTCCTCGGCACGAACCCGATCGGCCACCTTCTGGCGCCAACGGGCGTGCTCGCCACGTTGCCGGCACACGCAGTTGCGACGCTCACCGGCACGAACTTCTTTCCACGCCTGATTGCCGCGTCGTTCCACGACGGCTTGGCGGTCGTGTTCGCCGCAGCGACCGCCATGTCGCTCATTGGCGCCGGCGCCTCGCTACTGCGTGGCAAGCGCTTCGTGCACGACGACCACAACAGCTGATGCCGTGCCCGGGTGCCGAACAGCGCCGGTGGGATCGGGTAGCGACGAGCTGTGCACCTGACGTCCGCGCGCCGCGACACCAACCCCGACCGGCCCCCAACGAGCACCGGGGTCCACGAGCAATTCAACCCGACCTTAGGCGGGGCCGTCATCTGGGCGTGGTGGGAGATGCTGCGGTCCCCGGAGACGCTCATCGGATCAATGGTCGTCAGCCGCGGTGATCAGGTCACCGTTCAAGTCGCCAAAGCCAGCGGAACCACCTGGGGGATCTCGGTGAGAGACAACACCACCGGCCAGAGTTTTGGCACCCAGCAGACCTATACGGGA
>JADGPH010000076.1 GCA_017882555.1 Thermoleophilia bacterium | reverse complement strand
GCTCCTCCTGGCGGCTGGCCTGACCACGATCGCCGGTGGGGCGTTGGCGATCATCAGTCCGCTGGCCGCGATCGGGATGGTCATCGTGATGGGCCTGGTCGGGCTGATCATCAATGTCCGCAATCATCCGATCGCTCGCCTTACCCCTCCGTTTGTCGCCGCGCTCGTGGTGGCAGCGCTTTTGGGCCCGAACCTGGCGATCCCACAAGCGCCCGGCGCATTCCTGTTTCGCGTCATGATCGTCGCGCTGGGGGCCGGCGCGCTCGGATTTCTCCTGGTGGGCGGGCGCATCCGATATCCCCGCGCGATCAGCCTGCCGGCGGCGCTGCTCGGCACACTGATCGTGTGGACGATCATGTCGATTGCCTGGTCTGAGAACCCGAGCGCAGCGGTTCGGTGGACCGTGTTCTTCTCGATGATGGCCGGACTCTCCATCGTGATCCCCATGGCGTTCACGACGCGCCGACGCGTGATCCAACTGCTCATCGTGCTCGGCGCCACGTTCGCAGCCGTAACACTGCTCGCATTTCTCGAGGTCGCATTTGACGTGCGGCTCCCCACATCGCGACTCGCCGGTCAATTGGGGGCGACCGCATTTGCCGCAACTTCGGTCTTTGGCAATGAGAACAATTTTGCGACCTATCTGACCCTCACGTTGCCGTATCTGGTCTGTCTGAGCCTGGTCTTCCGCGATCGGCGCCTGCGCATCCTCGGGGTCGTCGGGACGGCGGCCGACCTGGTCGCGCTGCTGTTTACCGGGAGCAAAGACAACCTGGTCGCCGCGGGCCTGGTGTTCCTCACCCTGCTCCTGTTTCTGGCAACCGACCCCAAGCAACGTGGAAAGCTCGTCGGCGCCATCCTGATCGGGATCGTGGCAATAGCCGTGGTCGTGCCCTCACTCAACGGCACAGGGGTCGTCCCCCTCCCGCAAAAGGCAGTCGACAAGTTCAGCTTCACCCTGCTGCAAAAGGAGATCTCCACGGGGTCCGGCTCTGGAGCGGCGCGCGCAAGCCTGCTTGGCGACGGCATCCGGTTCGTTGGAGACACGGGAGGGTTCGGTGTCGGCGCGGGGAACGCCGAGACGCACGTCTTGAACCTGCCCGACTTCCCCGGCGTCAGCAACATGCACGACTGGTGGCTCGAGGTGGCCGTCGACCTCGGTCTCATCGGCTTGGCCCTCTACGTGACCTTCTATCTGTTCCTGGTGACCCGGCAACTGCGCGCAGCCCGCCGTGCAGTCGATCCGCTGATTCGCTACCTCGCCCTGGCCGGGACGGCATCGCTCATCGGCTTCGTGTTGGGCAGTTTGGGGCCGTCGACCATGATTGCGTTTGCGCCGATGTGGGTCACCTTCGGTCTCGCGATGATGACGATCTCGATCGCCGACCGGGCCCGACACCATGGAGGGTTGCTCCCGTGAGCCGCCCGACGGTGCGCGTGCGCATCGCCGACTGCAGACCCAGCTTCGGACCACGGGCCGAATGGGTTCTCGGAATCCTCATCGGGGCCCTCGGCCGGACGATGGAACTCACCGATGGGCCGGCGGATCTCGTCTATTCGCCGACGCCACCGGACGGAGGGGCGTGGATCCCGGCCGACCACGCGGCACAAGAGTTTTTTGAACAATCCACAGCGTTTTCCACAACCAGGGTATATCTTGTCCACGGCGTTACATCGCTGTTTCCACCGTGCGCACCGTCAGCCGCGATTTCCGCTGATTTGGTGGCGAGCGCGTTCCATTTCTTGGTCCGGTGGGACGAGCATTGTGTCCCCACGCGCGACCAATTCGGCCGTCTGCCGTTCGCGGCATCCACGTTCGGTCGGATCGCCGGACTCGATCCACTCATCGCACCCGTCGAGCAGTACATCCGGCTCATCGCAACCACTCTCGGAATCACACCGCCCAAGGTCTGGCAGGTGTACCTGACCAACGATGTCGACGACCTGCGCATGCGCCGGCCGCACATGATGGCCCACCTCAGCCAGCAGACGCACTCCATGACGCCGGGCGGAGCGGGAGCCCTGATCGGCACCGACCCCTGGAACAACATTGGGAATCTGTTGTGGAGCATGTCGCGGCGGGGCCTCGCCTCAACGGTGTTTCTGATCGGGCGAAACGCCGATCGGCACGACGGGTCGCCCGCGTCGACGTACGAGGCTGAGCGGAGTCGCATCGCGCGGGCCGTCATGGCCAGCGGCGGCGAGGTGGCGTTACACACCTCGTTCGCTGCGGCCGATGGCCGCGACGCCCTGCTCTCGGAACTTGCCGCGTTTGACGCCGAGGTAGGCACGCGGGTCCTGGGCACCCGAGCCCATTACCTACGCTTTCGATACCACCAGACCCCTCAGTGGCTGGAGGCCGCCGGGATCACGTACGACGCATCGTTGGGATGGCACGAAACCCCTGGATTCGCCTGCGGCATCGCGCGCCCCTTCGCTCCCTGGATCCTGGGCGAAGAACGGCCTGCGCGCCTGCAACTGGTGCCTCTCGCACTGTCAGACTGGAATCTGTGGGCAGGCCTCGGCCTGGATGCCGACCAGGCCCGGACCGTGGCGAAACGTACGATCGACGCCATCCGCGAGTACGGGGGTACGGCGGCGGTACTGTGGCACAACACCGCGCTGGCCGACCCCCGGGCCCCGGGCTACGCGCAAGTCTGGGAGGACCTGCTCGATGGACTGATGGCCGATGGGGCAATACTCGGGCCAATCCGACCCCCGGGCCCCGAACCCGGTGCGGACCTCTCCGGACGTCGCATCCTGCACCTGACCAGCGTCCATCGCCCGCGCGACGTGCGGATCCTGCACAAGCACGCCACTGCGGCCGCCCTCGCCGGGGCGCAGGCGGAAGTGCTCGGTCTCCGCGATCCCGCCCGCAGGGCCGCGCGCATCATCGCGGGATGGCGGCTGGCCCGCCTCGCGCGACGGGTCGACGCCGACCTCTACCATGTCCACGATCCCGAACTCCTCCCCGCGGCGCTCTGGCTCGCACGG
>JADGPH010000075.1 GCA_017882555.1 Thermoleophilia bacterium | reverse complement strand
CGCACGGAGCACTCGTCGTCGTACGGGGTGTCACCCTTGGTCAGGATCGCGAGTGATCCCCCGCGACTCAGCACGATGTCGGGCAGCGTGCTTACCGGGGTCACGACGAGGCTCGACCCGATCACCACCATCACATCGGCGGTCTCGGCGGCTGCGAGTGCTTCGGTGATGGCATCGACCGGCAGCTGTTCGCCGAACAAGACCACGCCGCTCTTGATCTGGAAGCCGCACAACGTGCACCTCGGCACGCCGTCCGGGGCGGCGTCGGCGCGTGCGAGCATTTCGTTACGGGCGATGCGGGTGTGACAACGCAGGCACTCACCGAAGTCGAGGGTCCCGTGGACTTCGATGGGGTGGCTGCTGCCCGCGCGCCGGTGCAGACCATCAATGTTCTGGGTGATCAGGCTCACGACGACGCCGCGTCGTTCGAGTTCGGCCACCGCGCGGTGCGCCGGGTTTGGTTGCACGCTGTCGACCGCGGCAAAACGGGGACGATGAAACTGCCAGAACCGCTCAGGATGGCTGATGAAGGTCGCCAGCGACCCGACTTCCATGGGGTCGACGGTCTCCCACACGCCCCCCGGAGAGCGGAAGTCAGGGATTCCGCTCTCGGTCGAGATGCCGGCCCCGGTCAGGACGACCGCGCGGCGTGCCCCAGCAAGCAGTTCGGCCAGATCGCGGGCGCTATCGGCCATCGGTCGAATTCAACGGGTTTGTGGCCGAGATCGAGCTCGTTTGCAGCACGATACCGTTGCCGTCGGGATCCTCAAACGTGACAAATCGTCCCCACGGCTGCTCCTGAATGCCATCGGCGATCGGTACCCCGTGCGACACCAGGCTTGCGACGTCCCCCTCCAGATCGTCGGTCTCGAGGACAAGGCCCTTGACCGAGCCCGGGCGCATTGTTGGAAACCACGTCACCAGCGCGATCGATGTTGCGGCGCCTTGGGTGCGACCTGCACCCACCGCATCGAGGGCCCCATCGGGCTGTCCCGGATGACCGTCAAACCGAGGATGCCGATGTAGAACTCCATCGACCGATCCTGGTCGCCCACCGGAATCGAGACAATCCCCAGCTGAGATATGGACATCCGTCGATGGAACTACAAGTTCCGGGCGGCGTCAATCGACAAGGATCTCCCCGGGCGTTCCTCCGGGCGCCACCGTGTGCACACACAGCGTGGGTCCGGCGATACCCCATTGGGTCCAATCAGGCGTCGGGCTCGTCGGGTGGCTGTGGCATGACCAGGTTCCGACCGGCATCTTTGGCGGCATAGAGTTGGCGGTCGGCTCCGGTGAGCATCTCTTGAGTCGTTGTGCCCGGAAGTCCGACGACGCATCCGAGCGACGCCGTGACCGACAGCCCGGACTGAATGGTGTCCCACGGATAGTCGGCGATCGCGGCCCGCATGCGCTCACAGACCACAAGCGCGATCGGGAGTTCCGCTCCGGGCAACACGATCGCGAATTCCTCGCCCCCGAAGCGGGCCACGAGGTCGCGGTCGCGGCTGGACTCACTGAGCAGGCGCGCGCAGACCCGCAGGACATCGTCCCCCACCAGATGCGAGAAGCGGTCGTTGACGCGTTTGAAGTGATCGAGATCCAATAGCGCGAGCGCGACGGGGCCGGTGCTGCGTGCTACCAACTGTCCGAATTGGGCATCGAAGTCGCGGCGGTTCGGCAGTCCCGTGACGGGGTCCATGAGCGCCTCGTGGCGTCGGCGGTCAGCTTCGGCGCGAGCCTGCTGGACATCGAGGCGTAGTGCGTTGAGTTCCATGCGGGCCTTGGCCCGTTCGCCGTCGACCTCCTGGCTGAGCGCATGGAACCTTCTCTGGGCCGCGAGGGCGTCCGCGAGTTCGCCGACTCTCTCGTTCAGGGTGCTCGAGACCTCGAGCGCCTGGGCCAGGGTGCGACGGTCACCGACTTCCTCCAAGAGGTGGACAGCGCGTTGTGCGGCGGAAAGGCCATCGTGGGTCCGACCTGCCGCATCGAGTGCGCGCGCGGTTTCGATCAAGTGGGCACCTTCGGCGCGTCGGTCGCCGGCCGTACGGGCGGTCAACACGGCGGCCTTGAGGTGATCGAGGGCTGCGAGCGGCTGTCCGAGCCCGACCAGCGCGCGTCCTGCCATCCCGTCGGCGTAGGCACGGATCACATTGTCTTCGGGATTCGGCAGCGCCGCGGCCTCTCGTGTGAGGGCCAAGGCCCGGCCGTAGGCGACCTCGGCCTCTTCGGGATGCCCCGCGGCAAGGGCCCGGTCACCGAGTCCACAATGCACGTAGGCGGCGTTCTGGAGCACGAACGCCATCCACAGATTGTCGCCCGCGCTCCGAAACGTGTCCGCGGCTTCCCGGTAGAGCTGAAGCGCACGCACGGGGTCTTCCTGAATCGCGTGCGCATTCGCCAGCTCGTTGAGTGCGCGCGCCAGCACGGCGAGGTCGCCGCGCTTGCGAATCTCGGGCAGCACTTCATGGAGCAGTTCGGCGGCTGTGACCCCATCGCCGCTGTAGACGTGCAGCGCGGCGATCAACACCAGCGCCCATGCCCGTGCGCGCCGATCGCCAAGGGCTTCGAACGCGCGCATTGCCGTGCGCATCTCCTCCAGAACACGACCCACGTCGGCCGCGCCAAGCAGGGCATTCGCGCGTGACAGGCGCGCACGCGCCTCAAGCCAGGAGTCATCTGCCGCAAGCGCAGCGCCAAGCGCCGAGTCGCCAAGCCGTCGTGCGCGGGCCGGGTCGCGGTGCGCGAGCAAATCGACGAGTTCGACCAGTGCAAGCGCCCGCTCACGCGGGTTCGTCGCGCGTGCGAGTCGCTCCTCTTGCATCGTGATCACGGAATCCGCCATATTGAAGTGCTCTCACAACCTTATCGACGTTCCATGTCCACATCAGTTCGTCCGAATCCGCGCGCGGTGTCTATCCTTCGCGGCATGACGTCTGGTGCGATGACACCGTTGCGAGACTCTTCTCGCCCCGATGGCCGAACCGCAGACGCCTTGCGTCCCGTTCGGATCCTTCCCAACTTTGTGCCCTCGGCACATGGCAGTGCTCTCATAGAGATCGGCCAAACGAGAGTGATCTGTACTGCTTCGGTCGAAGAATCTGTCCCAGCGTGGCGTCGGGGGGCCGGTGCGGGGTGGGTGACGGCCGAATATGGGATGCTTCCCGCGTCGACCAACGAGCGCCGGGCCCGCGACATCACCCGCGGCAAACTCGACGGGCGGTCGTCGGAAATCCAGCGTTTGATCGGTCGATCGCTGCGTGCCGTAGTCGACATGGAGGCGCTTGGGGAGCGCACGGTGTGGGTCGATTGTGACGTCTTGACAGCCGACGGCGGGACCCGTTGCGCGAGTATCTGCGGGGGCTACGTCGCGCTTGCGCTGGCAGTCCAGGGCTTACTGGCTGACGGGCGACTCGAGCGGACGCCGATTAGGCACGCGGTGGCGGCAATCAGCGTCGGGATCGTAGATGGAGAGTGCCGTCTGGATCTGGCCTATCTGGAGGACTCACGCGCCGACGCCGATATGAACGTCGTGGTCAACGGGACCGGTGAGCTCATCGAGGTTCAAGCAACTGCCGAAGGTCGTTCGTTTGGGCGTCGCCAACTCGATGACTTACTCGACCTCGCCTTCCGCGGCACCAGCGAGTTGATGCGGATCCAAGCGGAAACGCTCGCGCGTTCGTGAAGATCGTCCTGGCGACCGGAAACGCGGGGAAAGCGCGCGAGCTGGGTGCGATGCTCGGGACCCAGGTCACCGTCGAGGTGGTGCCGGCGGGATTTGTCGTCGATGAGACGGGCGAGACCTTCTTTCAAAACGCGCTGCTCAAAGCGCGTGCTGCGCGCGGGATTACCCCGGATGATGTGCTGGTGCTCGCCGACGACTCGGGCCTTGCCGTGCATTCACTCGGGGGACGTCCGGGGATCAACAGCGCCCGGTATGCCGGTGCCGAGGCGACCGACGACGACAACTGCACCCGTCTCTTGGACGAACTTCGGGGCACCGCGGATCGCCGTGCGGCCTTTGTCTGTGTCCTGGTCGCGCTCGCGGCAGATGACACGATGACGGTTGCGTGCGGGACGTGCTCCGGTCAGATCACCTTGGCGCGCCGTGGCCAGGGGGGATTTGGATACGACCCGCTCTTTGTTCCCGACGGAAGGACCGACGCAATGGCGCAGATGACCGCCGCTCAGAAGAACGCCATCTCTCATCGCGGTCGCGCCGCCCGGCAGCTCGCATGCGCGCTCGGGGTGGCTGCATGATCACGACACGGATGGCGCCGGTCAGGGGGCACTGGATCCACCTGATCCCGTGGCTGGTGACCGGCATCGTCGTGGGCTGGTTTATCGTCTACAACGCCTTGCGCCTCGGGGGCGACGGTCCGAATCAGGCAGTCGTTCCCGCCGTGATCATCGGGGGGATTGCCGGCATCATCATCGCGACGCTCGGGTTTGTGTGGGCCCGTCGACGGGAGGTTGCGGGTCGGCCCGTCGTACGCGGGCGCATCCGGAGTGCCGACGCGTCGCAGCTGTCGACGCGGGATCGGGAGCTCGTGCGGTTGCTCTGGCCGATGCTGTTAGGGGTGGCCGTGATTTCGGCGGCCGTCGGCGCGGCCGTGGCGCTCCATTGGCTGGGCCTGGGCGGCGCGATTCCGAAGAGTGAGCTGCTCGTCACCGTCTGGGATGCGGTGCTCGCCGTGTGGTTGCTCGACGAGGCGCTGCGCGCGCGCCAACTCGTATTCGACGGCATCGAGGCCTTGTACTTCGGGTGCCTCCTGACGGCGGTGTTGGCCAGCATCGGCATCGCGCGCAACTTTGTCGCCGGAGGGCAGGTCGTCTTGATCGTGGCGGCGGGCATCGCTGCAGCGGGGATCGGGGTCATGACTTGGCGTCTGTCCGGTGGGCGGTTGATTCCGGTCAGCGCGATCATTGCGGTCGTCGTCGCCGGGCTGAGCCTCGTCATTCCGCTCGCCTCGTAGCGCGTATGGGTCCCCAACTGGTGTGTCCGTTTTGTCGGGCCATCGTCGCGGATGGCGTCGAGCCGGCGCCGGGAACCTGCGCAGGGTGCGGTGCACGGTTCGCGGGCGGGGGCGACGATGCGCGCGCCGGCGTCGTTGCCGCACTTGCGTGGTGGCACATCACCGACCTCGATGGCGCACGCGTGAGTGAGGGGTTGTTTCGCGTGCTGCCGAGTGATCGGCTCAATGGTCTCGCGTCGGTCACATCGGACAGCCGCGATGGCTTCTATCGGTGGTGGGTCTTTGTCGCCGCCGCCGCCGAGCCCGCCACGGTGCTGGCACAGGCCGCGGCACTTGTGCCGTAGTCAGTAGCGGCAATCGCCTGCCGTGCGCGCCAGTTGTTTGGCCGGCGCCACTGGAGTGCAACCCACGCCTGCGCTACTCTCGTTTGGCACTCTGTAAGTGAGAGTGCCAACGCGTGCTGGTGCGCGCAGACGTTATTCACATTTCCCTGGTTACCGGAGGTTGCATGTCCCTGAAGCCGCTGGGCGATCGGGTGCTGGTCAAGGCCGCCGAGCACGAAGAAGTCACGGCGACCGGTCTGGTGCTGCCGGACACGGCAAAAGAACGTCCGTCACGCGGAACCGTCCTTGCCGTTGGTGAAGGTCGGTTCGTAGATGGAGCTCGCGTTCCGCTTGAGGTCGCTGTTGGAGACGAAGTGATCTTCTCGAAGTACGGCGGGACCGAGATCAAGGTGGATGGTGAGGACGTGCTGATTCTTTCCGAGCACGACATCCTCGCCAAGGTCCAGTCATAGGCGCGACGCGCCGTCATCGTAGGAATTCAAAGGAGAGCTGACGCCAGATGGCAAAGGACATTCTGTTTGCCGAGGAGGCCCGCCGGGCACTCGAGCGTGGGGTCAACACCCTCGCCGACGCCGTCAAGGTGACCCTTGGCCCCAAGGGCCGGTACGTGGTGCTCGACAAGCGCT
>JADGPH010000014.1 GCA_017882555.1 Thermoleophilia bacterium | reverse complement strand
CGCTCATAACAGCGGTAGCTCCCAGGCTGGAGGTGTGGCGCAGACCGATAGAACCACACGGTGGCGCAGCGATCTTCTCAAGATAGTACCTATGTGCCGGCGCGGGGTTCGCGCCCAAGTTACGCGGACATCCGCGCCTATGTTGGCCCGATGTGGCGGACGTGTGGCGTCACGCGTGTGCCACGCGACCGGCGCGAACACACACGAGCTGCTTCTTGAAGGTGGGTTCCCAGATTCCCTCTTGCGAGGCGAAACGCGAGGCTCACGAGCACCCAGGGGAACGAACCAATGAGAATCGTGATCCACGTGGGCTATCCACGTAGGAGTGCAACTGCCCCGCCGGCTGCCGCAAGCTCAGGAGACTCGTCTACTCCCACTGCCGTAATCCGTCCGTCATGCAGGATCGCCTCGGCGACCATCCGGTCGCAGAGGCCGGGGAGTCGGCGCATCCGCCCGTGTAGCACCCCTGCAGGGAGTTCGCCTACCGCGGCAAGTCGCCCATCGGGCATCTGTTCATACGTCGTCGGCAGGGCGTTGGGTGCCACGATGAGGTGGTGCACACGCCCCTCGACCAGTGCCTCCAGCACATCGTCGATGCCAAAAACGGCCGTGCCGTGCCGTGCGCGCGCGGCGTCGAGCGCGCCCGCGGCGGTCGCAGCGCGCCTGACGCGGGCGGCGTGTTCGATTTCTGGGCGCAGCGCCTGCTCGAGGTCATGAATAGACCATCCATCCCCGGGGGTGATCTTGCTCGTGATCACCTCGTGGGCAGTCCCGGCGAGGCGACTCTGGAGAGGCGCGGTGAGGGCCGGCTCACCGCAGATCGCCACTGCCCACCAGCCGGATGAGGCCGCAAACTCGGCCACCGTGGCACTATGGGTTGCGATGGCAGCCGCGTAATGTTTCGTCAGGCGCCGACCGAACGTCCTGGACTGGAGGTGGCGCTCGGTCTCCTGATGCGGCACGGATTGCTCGGTGCCCTGTGGGCCGACCTCTTCGGGACTCACATCGGCGAAATTGACCGAGAGCACTGTCCGGACCACTCCCATGGAGCGTTCCGCAGCGACGAGACCCGTGGGCGAGACCGCGACGAGTCCGGTCGGTCGCCCTTGCTCGCGGAGTGCGAGCAGTGGCGTTACGTGCGCATCGACCGCGAGCACGACACCGTCGGGAAGGCCCTCCCACACGTTGAGTCGCCGCGGAGAACCGGTAAGCGGCAACACCAGGACGCGGCCTCGACCGGTCTCATGTCCGTCAAGGAGGCTACCGACGAGTTCGGTGATCTCTTCCCGGCGCCGGCGACAGGCCTCGACCATGTCGCCGTCAGGCATCCGCCTGGCGTCGTCGTCCAGATCAGCGAGCGCATCGCGCACCAGCCGGTGGCCGGGAAACGCCTCGCTACGAGAGCCCGGCACCAGGCTGACCAGTACGGTCAGCACCCCGATCGGGTCTCGCACGCGGGCCAGGTCAAGGATCGGATCACTGATGCCGGGCTCGCTGTGCGTCATGGCCAGATCTCGCTCGCGTTCGAAAACATGCAGGGACATTGCTGAGTATCCACCGTCGCGGCCCCATTGGGCATCCGGGAGGGCGCTGGTAGGACTGCGAGACCGAACGGAGTCCGGCCGCCACAGCACCCCGATGGCAGACGCTCGCGAATCGCGGACAGTGGTCGTGCCGGCGCTCGCGACCTCAGGACGTCGATCGACGACTTCAGCGTGTATCGCCGATCGCGAAGGAGGTCCACAGCAGAGTGCCCAGCACGCCGTCCAGCGGTATCACGGAGGCAGAAATGCAGGTACGTGACGCAATGGCGAAAACCATCTCGACCGCACATCCCGCCGCCACCATCAGGGAGGTGGCCGAGATCATCAAACGTGAGGACTGCGGCTTCGTGCCGATCCTCCGTGACGACCGGCTCGTCGGAGTCGTGACCGATCGCGAGATCATGACCGCTACTCCTTGCACCGTGCAGGCCGATGCGAGTCTCGAGGACGCCGCGCACGTGATGGCGATCCACCAGGTGCGCAGGCTCCCGGTGCTCGATGGGACGTCGTCGGTGGGGATTCTCAGTTACGGGAACCTGGAGCAGGCCTTCCTCGCACATGGTGTGTATGGCGAGCAGGCAACTCTCGACGTGGCCATCGGGGCCGAGGTTTGAGTCAGCTCGGTGCTCGCGGGCCGACCGAGGAGATGGGCGCACAGCCCCTTGGTCGTGCGTCCTCGCTGGGTTCCCAGACAGTCATCCGCCCAGACGACCTCTTGTGACGCGCTGCGTCCGACCCGGGGTGTCACGCAACTGTCACTCGACCGGCGAGTTGTGCCGAGCTCAAACACGAATCGGCGACACACGGTGGATGCCAGCTACTTGCTACTTGGAAGCCCGTTGGTCAGCGAGATACTTAGCCTTGGCCTGCTCGTTGAAGAAGGCGATGGCTTGTTTGCCCGTGCGGGCGGTGAAGCTGATCGCACACAGGTCGAGTCGGTCGGCGGCTTTCGGCAACGTGACGGTTACCGAGGCAGCTCTGAGTTTCCAGGTGGACCGGGTCTGATCACGGTCAGAGAAGCCGTTTGTGGCGAGGTTGGCGCAGATCACCTGAACGGGCTCGTCACGGGTGCTTGGAGGGCCCTGAGTGGGGTCAATGGTAATGGTGACCATGTTCCCGGCGAGCGTAAACGTGAACGGCGCGCCGATGGTCTTCGCGATCTTGACGGTCGCCGGGGCCGTGTTGGCTTTCGTGACCGTGTTGGTGCTCGAGCCACAGCCCGCAACTACGAGCGTCGCGAGGCCAATAGACAACGCAAAGAGCTTAGACATGCGGGGCTCCGTGTGCATCGAGTGTTGATGTTCTGCGACGCCCTTGGCGTCAAGGTGTCCACGAAACCGGGGCGAGTCCACCACCGTGCGATCGT
>JADGPH010000013.1 GCA_017882555.1 Thermoleophilia bacterium | reverse complement strand
TCGGGCAACATCGTACGCGCGGCGTCGACCAGATCGTCGCCCGCGGTGACCGGGTACCAACAGGCCACCTGGTGGCCGGGGAGCAGTGATGCCAGGGGCGGTCGTTCGGTGCGGCACTGCTCGGGCACGACGCCCGGATCTCCCGAGATCAGGCGCGCCTTGGGGCATCGTGGATGAAATGCGCACCCGGTCGGTGGGGTGATCGGGGACGGGACGTCCCCGGACAGCACGACGCGCCGGCGGGACGTTGTACCCGGATGCGCCGGTGCGGCCGATACGAGCGCGGCCGTATAGGGGTGCGCAGGGGCGGCGGAGATCGCCTGGCTTGCGGCAATCTCGACGATGCGTCCGAGGTACATCACGGCCACCTGGTCCGCGACCTGTCGGATCACGCCGAGATCGTGGGAGATCACCACATACGTGATGCCGCGCTCGCGTTGCAGGTCGCCCAGGAGATTGAGGATGTGGGCTTGGACAGAGACGTCCAACGCCGAGACCGGCTCGTCGCAGATGATCAGCTCGGGATCGAGCGCGAGTGCGCGTGCGATGCCGATGCGCTGGCGCTGTCCACCCGAGAACTCATGTGGATATCGCGATCCGTGTTCGGGGTTCAGTCCCACGCGCTCCAAGAGTGCCGCAACCTGTGCCCGCCTCTCGCCGGCGATGTGGTGCACCCGTAACGGCGCGCCGATGATCTGGCCGGCGGTCTGGCGTGGGTTCAGCGATCCAGAGGGGTCTTGGAAGACCATCTGGATGCGCCGTCGTAGGCCGCGCAGGGCACTCCCGGTCGTCTGGGTGATATCGACCCCATCGAAGGCGACCGTTCCTGCGGTGGGGTCGATCAGGCGCGTGATCATGCGGGCGATCGTTGACTTGCCCGACCCCGATTCGCCGACGATGCCGAGCGTTTGCCCGCGAGCGACGGTGAACCCGACGTCCTCGACCGCGTGGATCTCCCCACGGGTCCTGGCGAAGATCACCCCCCGGGTCAGTGGGAATCGCTTGGTCAGGCCGGTGACCTCGAGCAATGTCGGGGGAGATGCGTCGGCGCGCATCATGCGGGGGCACCCGGAGCCGTCGTGTGCGCCGGGTGCCGTCGCACCACGCGACGATCGGCGGTGCCGAGCAGGCAGGCATCCGCGTGGTCGCCACCCCGCTCGATCAGGTCCGGCAGGTCACCATCACATGCGTCGAAGCGGTAGGGGCAACGCCCTGCGAACCGACACCCCGGCGGGGGATCGATCAGGGACGGGGGGCTACCGGCGATGGGCACGAGGCGTTCGCGCCGAGCATCAACGGTGGGCAGCGAGTCCAACAGCCCCCACGTGTACGGGTGCTGGGGATCGGCGAAGACCCGGATGCTCGGACCCCGCTCCACGGCACGCCCGGCGTACATCACCAGGACCGTCTCGGCGACGTCGGCGACGGTCGCGAGGCTGTGGCTGACCAGTACCACCCCGATCCCCAGGCGGACCTTCATCTCGGTGATGATCTCGAGGATTTGGGCTTCCACGGTGGTGTCCAGGGCGGTCGTGGGTTCGTCGGCGATCAGCAGCTCGGGTTCGAGTACGAGCGCCATCGCGATCATCACGCGCTGGCGCATCCCGCCCGAGAGCTCATGTGGGTACTGATGCGCGCGCTCGTCGGCATTGGCAAGGCCGACCTGTCTGAGGGCGTCGACCGCCCGGTGCGCCGCCTCCCGCCGTCCGATGTCCTCGTGTGCGCGCACAGTTTCGGCGATCTGGTCACCGACCCGAAAGAGTGGATGCAACGCCGACATCGGGTCTTGAAAGATCATGCCGATGCGTGCCCCGCGGATGCGACGCATCTCCGCTGGGCGCGTCGTGAGCAGGTCCACGCCATCGAGGAGGATCTCACCCTGGACCTGTGCGCGTCCCTTTCCGAGGAGCTGCATGGCCGCCAAGAAGGTCACGCTCTTGCCCGACCCCGATTCGCCGACGATGCCGAGGGTCTCACCACGCTCCACAGCGAGCGAGAGTCCGTCGACGGCCCGCACGACCCCGTCGGGTGTCGGGAAGTGCACTGAGAGGCCCCGGATCTCCAGGAGCGGCACGCTCATTTGAAGCGCACCCGGGGATCGAGATAGGCGTAGGCGATATCGGCGAGGAGGCTCAGCATGCTTACCGCGATCGTGACAATCAGGGTCACCGCTAGGGTCACCGGGAGATCCTGGTTCAGTGCGCCTTCAAGGACCCAGTTTCCGAGTCCCTGAAGATTGAAGATGCTCTCGATGATCACGGTGCCGCCGATGAGCGTGCCGATGTCGATCGCCAACAGCGTGATTACCGGCACGATGCTCGCCCGCAGGGCGTGGTGCGTGATGACTCGCCGCTCGCGGAGTCCTTTGGCGCGCGCGGTGCGGATGTAGTCCTCGCCGAGGGTGTCGAGCATGTTGGCACGGATGATGCGGGCGTAGATCGCGGCGAACAGAAGCGCCAGGGTGAACCAGGGCATGATCATGTGCTGCGCCCATTGGACGGGGTTGTTGGTGAAGGCAACAAAACCGGTGCCGGGGAGCCACCCCAGGGTGCTCCAAAACAGCCACAGGAGCATGAGGCCCAGCCAGAACACCGGTGTGGAGATGAACACCAGTCCGGTCACGAGGCTTGCACGGTCAAACAGGCTGCGCGGCTTCATAGCCGAGATCACACCGATCGGTATGCCGATCAGCATCCAGAGCACCGCCCCGCCGAGCACGAGTTGAAGCGTGATCTGAGCGCGTTGCCACAGTTGTGGGGTGATCGCGGCGCCGGTGCTGTAGGAGAATCCCAATCCTGGCCAGCCGTGACTGTCGCCCAGAACCAGCCGCTTGAGATAGAGCAGATACTGGATGACGACGTTGTGATTGAGCCCAAGGTCACGGCGCACCTGTGCCAGCACCTGTGGGGTGGGTTGCTTGCCGGCAAAGCGCAGGGCCGGATCGCCCGAGGGCAGCACGTAGAAGATCACAAACGTCACCAGGGTGACGAGGAGGACGACAGCGATCGTCCAGAGCAGTCGGCGAAGGATGTAGCGGCTCATGTCCCTGATGTGTTCGTCAGCCCGGGACCGATTCCGGCCCCGGGCTGACGCGATGACTACGAGGCTTGCTTGCTGGGGTTGACCGCGACATGGGAATATGCGGTGGTGGCGCTGGCCTGGTCGTAATCCCACACGGTGACCGCCGAGCTCACCAAGTGCACGTTGTTACCGCTCACATAGGGCACCCACGGCACGACGTTCTCCATCAGATTCTTGTCGAGGGCAATCCAGCAGGCTTGTCGGACACCGGCGGCCGCGGTGGCCGAGCAGGCCTGCGCCCGGGCATCGATGCTCGCAATGGATACGCCCTTGGGGATGCTGATCTGCAGCTGGGACGCCAGGGACGGCGTCAGGCCCACCAGTGAGGTGTTGATGTTTCCTGTCGGCGAGATACTGGACGACTCGAACAGGGTCATGAACGTCGATGGGTCGGCATAGTCCTTTGACCACCCTTGGCTGAGCGCGAGCGGGACGTTCTTGGCGACGCTACTGACGGTGGCGATCATGGCCGAGGGCGGCAGTTCGCGGACGTTGAGCGTGATCCCGATCTTCGCGAGCGCGCTCTGGATCACCGGCACCTCGTTGATGTCTTGGGTCGTGTTGCCCGTCACCGAAAAGACGTTCTTGCACGCAGCGACCTCGCACGTGCCGTTGTGCGTGGGGTCGTACTTGGAGAGCTTCATCTGCGCCGCGGCCGCGGCGAGATTGCCCGCAGAGTTCGGTGTGGCGTACGGGTCGTAGCCGGTGATCGACGAATCGTTGTTGTACATGGTGTTCGGGACGATGTGCGTCGCGATGGCGCCGAACAACGGGCCACCCGCCGCCTGTTGCAAGCCGGTCTTGTCCATGATGAGGTTCACCGCTTTGCGCACGTAGATGTCGTCGAAGGGCGCTTGGGTGAGGTTCATCGAGATGTAGCTGGTCGCGTCGGCAGCGCCCGTCCTGATGAGATGCTTTTGGCTCGCATTGGCGGCGATCGAGGCAACGATGCTGGCCGGAGGCGCACTCATGGAGTCATCGACCAGCCCAGCCCGAATTCGGTTGAAGATGTCGGTCTGGTTGGTGTTGATCACAAACGAGAAGGCGTTCGGCAGTGCCGTACGCATCGAGGCAGTGTCAGTGGAGGGGCTGTAGTTCGGGTTTCGCACCAAGAGGAGCTTGGTGGAGGGGTCAAAACCCGAGAGCGGGCGGACCGTTGCGCAGCTGGTGATCTTGAGCTGGGCACTGCCCAGGATCATGTAGGGGCCACTGGAAATAAGATCGCGCCCGTATCCGCCGGCGTTCGGGAAGCACTTGGCGACCTCCTTGGGGATCGGTCCCGTGGCCGGGAGGCTCAAGCGGTACAAGAAGTCTGGCGTCGGCGAGGTCAGCCGGAAGGTGATCGTGTGGTCGTTGGGGGTCGTGATCCCCGCAATCGTCTTGGCCTTCCCCGAGGCGTACGCATCCCAGCCAAGGATATTGCCGTAGTAGAACCCGTACTGGGCCGCGAGCGACGGCGTGGCGATGCGCTCAAAGGCATAGGCGATGTCACGCGAGGTGATGGCCCGGTTGACCGGCGGGGCGAAGCGCACGCCTGATTTCAGGGTGAACGTCCAGGTCTGGTTGTTGTCGGTCGGAGTTGGGAGGTTGGCCGCCAGATCCGGCATAAGTTGGTTGCCGGCGACGCCTCCGGTCATCCGATAGCCGACAAGGGTGCGGACCAGGAGCCCGCGGTAGATTCCCCACGATGCGGTCGTGTACTCGCCGGTCGGGTCGAAGTTATTCGAGAACCCGAAGTCCGTCGCCTCAACGCGGTACGTGCCGCCTCGGGTTCCGGAGCCGGAGGACGACCCCCCACCCGATGAACTGCTGCCGCAGCCAGCCAGGGTAATTCCGGCTCCGGCGATGAGCACGCCGAGGCCTAACACCATTACGCGCGATCTCATCCGTCTCATACCCGTGCCTTTCATCGATCTGTCATTGCGCCGACCTGGGGTCGAGCGCATCTCGCAGTCCGTCACCGACAAGGTTGAACGCCAAGACCGTTGCCAGCAGGAACACTCCGGGGAACACCATCAACCACCATGCAACCGTGAAGAGTTGGCTCGCCTGATCGAGCATGCCCCCCCAGGAGGGGGTCGAATCGGGGATACCGAGGCCCAAAAACGTCAGGTATGCCTCAAACAAGATGCTTTGTGGAATGAGCAGCGCCGAATACACGACGACCGGTGATAAGAGATTCGGCAATATTTCTCGAAACATGATGTTTCGTTCACTCATTCCGATCGCCCGGCTCGCTTCGACGAACGCGGACTGGCGGAGCGACATGGTTGTGGCGCGCACGATTCGGAACATCGCAGGCCACGAAAAGATCGCGATGACCACGATCACAAGGTTCAATCCCGGCGTCAGCGTGCCCTTCACGCAGCCTTGCGGGGTCGTGGAGCACGCTGAGGAGATCCCGATCGCAAACAGCAGCAGCGGCATCGCCAGGACGACATCGGAGATCCGTGAGAGCACAGTGTCCAGAATGCCGCCGCGAAGCCCGGCGACCAGGCCCAGCGTCACGCCGATCAGCACCGCAATCGCGGTGGCAACGACACCGACCAGCAACGAGACGCGGGCACCGTAGATCACGCGGACGAACAGGTCTCGTCCGGCGCCGTCGGCCCCAAACAAGAAGCTGAGGCTGGGTCCCTTGGGAAGCCCGTATTGATCGAGCATGGTGGTCCGGTAGAGATCATTTGGCCCATGGCCGATCAGATCGGCCACCAGTGGTGCACCGATGGCGAGCACTGTGAGCCCCAACAGGAAGCCGAGGGCGACCATCGCCGAGGTATGAGTCCTGAAGCGATCCCAGAACATGCGTCCGGGCGTGCGCGCGCGTAGGCGGCGTGCATTGTGCGCGGACTCCGGTGTGATCCTGTCGACGCTCGTCACGCGAGCGCCGCGGTTCGACGCATGGCTGGCGTGGGGACTCCTCCGTGCGGGGCTTGGTGGCAAGTTCGCCGACCGGGGTGTCGGTCCTGCCGGGATGCCGCGCGGCCCGGCGCGATTGCGGCGTCACAGGCCTGGGGCACTGGTCAGAGCCCCGTTCGCCTCTGTAGCGTATGTCACTAATGCGAGCAGACCCGCTCGCGAGGCGCCACGGACCGCTTGCGGCGAGGAGATGGGGCCAGGAGGTCGCGTGAGTCAGGCAGAAACCCCGGACGAGTGGACCGACTGGTATCGGCGGGAGAACCCGGAGGAATGGGTCCTGCCTCGCATCCTGCGCGCCCGCGCCGAAGCGCACCCAGAACGGCCGTACTACCGGTTCCAAAAGGGTGAGTGGATCACGTACGCGCAGATGCTTGGCCGATCGAATCGGGTCGCAAACGCGCTCGGTGCGCACGGGATTGGCCCGGGTGATGTTGTCTCCACTCAGCTGCCGAACATGGAGCCGCATCTGGAGATCTGGTTTGGGATCCTGATCGCCGGCGCCGCGCAATGTCCGATCAACACGGCCTACCGCGGTGACTTTCTCTCGTGGGCGATCAACCTTCCCGAAGCCCGGCTGCTGTTTGTCGCCGACAGCTTTCTCGCCGAACTCGATGCGGTGATGGACGACTTGCTATTGCTGGAGCGGGTGGTGGTCGTGCCGACAGGGGCCGCCCACGGTCCCGAACCACGGCGGCCGTGGGAGACCTATGAGGAATTCCTCGCCGGGGCGAACGACGACGATCCGGGCATCGAGATCGCCTGGACCGGGGATGCGCGAATCATGTTCACCTCCGGGACGACCGGCCGCAGCAAGGGGGTGATCAAGCAGCACGCATCCGACTACTTCTCGGGCCGCACATACTGTGAGGTGTGTGAGATCACCGAGGACGACATCCTCTACTCGTGCCTGCCGTTGTTTCACTCAAATGCACAGGTGCTGGCCGCCTTTCCGGCCATGATCGCCGGCGCGCGCGTCCAGTTCGACGCGCGGTATTCCTCGACGCGATTCTGGGAGTCGGTCATTGAGTGCGAGGCCACCGCGCTGAACACGGTGTCTGCGATCAACTACTTCATCTGGAATACCGACTCCACCGGCTTGGATCGCGCCCACAAGGTCACTCGGATCATGGCGATGCCAGCGCCGAAAGACCTGTACTGGGCGTTTCAGGAGCGTTTCGGGGTTCGGTTCATTGAGGGCTACGGCCTCACCGAGACGGGCATGGTGACCTACCACCCGCCGCGCGCCGAACCCCGGCCCGGCAGCTGCGGTATCGCCACACCAGGTTTTGAGGTCACCGTCGTCGAGCCTGGGACCGATCGGCCACTGTCGCACGGGCACCAGGGAGAGATCGTCGTCGACATGAAGATTCCCAACATCGTGATGCGCGCATATGTCGGGATGCCGGAGAAGACCGCCGAAGACTTCCGGAACTTGAAACTCCACACGGGCGATCTCGGTGAACTGGACGCAGACGGATACCTGTACTTCAAGGATCGTCTTAAGGACTACATTCGGCGCCGGGGCGAGAACGTCAGCTCGGTGGAGGTCGAGCGCACCGTGATGTCGCACCCCGACGTCTTGGAAGCCGCCGCGATCGGTGTCAAGGCCCACGAAGGCGCCTCGGCCGAAGACGAGATCCTGGTGTGCGTAGTGAGTCGCTCCGGCACGCTCACGGCGCGGGAGCTCGCCAACTTCCTCGAGCCGAAGATGCCGCTGTTTGCCATCCCGCGGTACATCCGCTTCATGGACCACCTGCCCAAGACCCCGACCGAACGTGTGCGCAAAGTGGAATTGCGCGAGCAGGGCGTGGCGCCCGGGACCTACGATCGCGGCATGGAAGGGGGGGTCATATGATCGATCCGCTGCCGCGTTACGGACTCGTCCTCGACGGCGCCGAGGTCGCCAGCGGCGCATGGATGGACGTCACCGATCCCGCGACGGGGCTGGCGTTTGCCCAAGTTGCCGCGGCCACAGCGGCCGATGTGTCGCAGGCGGTCAACTCGGCCCGGGCAGCCGTCGTTGGCTGGCGTGTCACGCCACCGCTCGAGCGGGGGCAGGCCATCGCCCGCTTTGCGCGGGCGCTCGATGCGGAGGCAGGACGCATCGCGGAGCTCATACATCGCGAAGAAGGCAAACCCCTCGGCGAAGCCCAGGCCGAGGTCGCACGTGCGTGTGAGGTTGTCCATCACTTCGCCGCCGAGGCAGAGCGCGTGTGGACGACGTTTCTCCCAGCCGGCGGCCAGGGGCGCGGGAGCGAGATTCGCCCGGACGGCATCGGGGTCGTCGCGGCAATCACGCCGTGGAACTTCCCGGTGGCGCTCGTGATCTGGAAGCTGGCCCCGGCGCTCGCTGCGGGCTGTTGCGTGGTGGTCAAGCCGGCCCAAGAGGCACCGCTTGCCGCACGCGCCGTGTGTGAGCTGGCCAACCGGTCGGGCCTGCCCCCGGGCGTCGTCAACTGCGTGACCGGCGATGGGCCGTCCGTAGGCAAAGCGCTTGCGACGCACCCCGGTGTCGACAAGGTCGCCTTTACCGGATCCAGGCGGGTGGCCGAGATCATCGCCGGATGGGCATCGCCGCGACTGAAGGCGTTGAGCCTGGAGTTGGGTGGCCATGGGCCGTTGGTGGTCCTCGATGACGCCGACCTCGACGTCGCGGTCGATGTCGCAATCTCGCAAGGGTATGCAAACGCCGGTCAGGCGTGCTATTCGGTGAATCGGGTGCTGGTTCCCCGAGCCCTCGAACGGGCGTTTGTCGAGCGGTTCCGAACCCGGATGGCGGATGTGGTGCTCGGGCCCATGGCAACCGATCGGGGGCTCGTTCGCCACCGGGATTTGCTCGCCGACGCGCGGGCGCACGGCGCCCAAGTCGAGGGTGGCGATGATCTCGATGGGTCCCGAGTGGCACCGGCGTTGGTGACCGGGGCCGGTCCGGGGGTGCGTCTGGTCGACGAAGAGCCCTTCACGCCGATCGTGGCCGTCATGCCGTACAAGGACGTGCCGGAGGCGATCGCCGAAGCGAATCGTCCCGACTATGGGCTTGTCGGGTATGTCTGCGGACAGGACTTGCGCCGCGCGGCCGATGTCGCTCACGCGATCGAGTGCGGGACCGTCGTGATCAATGGATGGCGGGTCGTCGTGCCGTACGCGCCTTACTCCGGCTGGCGGGGTTCGGGAATCGGCTGCGAGTTGGGTCGGCCCGGGCTCGAGGCCTTCATCCGTTGGCAGCACGTCCGGGTGCTCGCCTAGCCGTGGGCGCCGGTGCCGAGCGCGTCCAGCTGGAGTGGCGTCACCGAATCGGGAGAAGCTCGTGAATCGCGGTGAGATCGGACGTCGTGAGTTTGGTCGCGCAACGGCGGGCCGCGGTCTGGCTGCGACCGGGCGGGTGCGCGAAGCGTCCCCCGTGCTTGCGGCCGGCGTCGAGGAGTTCATTTTTGCCGACGTGTTCTCGCGTTCGGGCCTTCCGGCCCGCGAGCGCGAACTACTGACCGTCGCGGTCTTGGCCGCGCTCGGGGGCGCGGATAGTCAACTGGGCGTGCACGCCCCGGCGGCGCTCGACTGTGGCGCTGACCCAGAGGATCTCATCCAGTTGTGTGAGCAGATCGCCCCATACGCCGGGTTTCCGCGCGCACTCAACGCCCTGCGCGCGGTGCGGACCGTGCTCGAAGAACGCGGACTGCCGCTGCCACTTGCTGTGCGTGATGTGGAGCTGCGCGAATTCACCACCCTGGCGGCGACGGTCGGCGAGGGTGACGAGGGCATCCTGTTGGTGCACTCACCGGAGCTCGATCGTCGCATGTGGCGCGACATGATGCGAGCGTTGCCCGAGGGGCATTTCGCCGTCGCACCGGATCTCCGCGGCGCGGGCGCCGCCGTCGGCGCTCCGCTGCCGCAGGGGCTGAGCGAGTTGGCATCTGACCTGGTCGGAGTGATGAACGCGACCGGACTGCGGCGTGCGCATGTGGTGGCCCAAGGCGCCAGCGCCGCCATCGCCTGCGCGGTTGCCGACGCGCACCCTGATCGCGTCATCCACCTCACGCTCATCGGACCGCGGACCGAGTTGGCGACTGCGGTCCCCGGAGCGGTCGCGTTGGCCGATCAGATGCGCCCCCAGACGCTCGCTGTCGATGTATGGGCATCCCGGTACGCGCGCGACCGATTCGCCCGGCTCGACCCCGCGGGCTGGATGGGCCTCGTCGGCGCGGTCGCAAACGCTGAGCTCGGACGCACCGGTGGGGTCCAGGTCAGCGTGGTGGCCGGCGACAGCGATGCGGTCGTCGACCTGATGCTCGCGGGGCACACCTGGCCGAGCGCAGCGGTGACGCGCGTCCCTGAGGCGGGTCACCTTGCCCCGCTCGAGGCGCCCGAGGCGTGCGCGCAGATCGTCAACGCGCTGTCGCAATGATGGGTCGTGGTGGCCCGGGCGGTGCGACGCGCGGGCAATGCGTGGCGTGACGCACGCACCGCTGCGGGGTCCCGGTTGCCAACCCCACTGGCGGGACGGGATGATGGCCTAATGCTGACGCGCATGCTCTTCTTTCCCAACGGACGCGTGCGCATGCGGCGAATGGTGATCACCGTGGCGACGCTGGTGTTCTTCGCGATGTTCGGCACCGCGTTCCTACTGTTCACGCCGTTTTTTACGGGTGATCCCCATATCCAGGTGATCTGGCTGGTGGTGTGCGTCGTACTCCTCAAACTGCCGCTGATCGCGTTTTGCTGGTGGCTCATCGGACGCAACAAAGAGGTGCCGGGCGTGCCGGTCGTCTGGAGTGCGAACGAGACTCAGGAGATCCTCCAGTATTTGACGACGCAGGCCCGGGACAGTCTCGAGCGTCCCGACGTTGACGCACGTTTGGCGTATCTGTCGCGGGAGGCGTGGCATGTGGCCGATCGGGCCGAAGGGCCCATCAAGGCCGATGCGGTGGGGGTTGCCTTGGAGATCGACCGGCTCGCCGCTCGTAACGGGGGTCGTCGACCCGCCTAGCCGTGTGCGCCCTGCGCGCGTCCGCCCGCGCGGCGCAGAGCCGATACGGTCGCTTCTTCTGGTCGGCGACGGCTTTTGTGCTGCCTGCTGGCGACTGCAGCCCGCCGCTGATCGCCAGCAGCAGGGCACCGTTACCGGTCCAGCCGATCTGGTGGCTCACGCCGAGCCCTGCATCGCCGCGGCCGTGGGGGTATTCGAAGAGCAACCCGGGGGTCGTGCCACTGCGGATAGGTCGGGAGCTTCGCGATCTCGCCGAAGATCGCCCGGCGTCGGTGTTTGCCCTTCGTGAACGTCGTCGCCAGACGCCGGCTCAACGCGCGCGACCTCGAACAGGGTTCTCTCACGGGCCCGCGCTGGTGCGGTACTCCACCTTCAACCTGTCGCCGTCAAAGCGGTGTAGTTGTGCGGGCGCGTGAAGGATCACCAGGCTCATCGGAAACCAGACCGGACCACGCGAGTTGGAGCTGCCGTCGAACATGTCCGTATCCGACGCCGCCGGCAGGTAGCGGTCCCGGCCATCCAGTCGGATTCGTTCGGGGCGTCACGGTGCCGATGCGAGATCGCCCGAATCCCCGCGCGGGCCGCCGCGAATGCGCAAACCCCGGTGCGCCGCCAAGCAGATCCTGGCATCCTGGGGCGAGCATCGACCCCGAGATGTGCGGAGGCAACGGCCATGACCGAGGAGCGGCGACATCCCACCGACAGTGAGCGCGAGGCGGGCGCCCGCCCCACGCTCGGTGTGCTGATTGCCGCGCTTGAGACCCATGATGGGGATGGCTTGGCGGGTTTGCTGCGCGATGACGCGGCGTGGCTGTCCGGCGATGGACGGGCCGCGGGGCCCGCGGCGCGGGAGCGGGCCCGCGCGTTTAGTGTGGAACACGTCGGTCGTCGGTGGTCTGATCCGCAACAACACGGCGCACATGCGGTGCTGCGGTGGGGAGCCATCGACGGCGGTGCGATGGGGGCCCTGGTCGTTGAGGTGCGTGGCGGCCAGGTCGTGCTCGTCTGTGAGGTACCGTGACGGATCCGTCCGCGCACAGCTCGGCGCGCCTGGACGCGCTGCGTGCCGCCGCCCACGAAGGCCTTGTCGGCCTTCTGGGCATCGACGTGACCTCGGCTCAACAGATGACGGTCGTCGCCGAGATGCAGGTGCACGGGCGGCTCATGGCCCCGAACGGATTCCTCCACGGGGGCAGCATCGTGGCGCTCGCCGATACGGCCTGTGGGTTTGGCTGCTGGCTCAGCCTCCCCGAGGGCGCTCCGGGGTTTACGACGGTCGAGCTCAAGGCCAATTTCCTCGGCGCGGCGCGGGAAGGCATCCTGCGCTGTACGGCGTATCGCATTCACGCGGGGCGCACGACTCAGGTCTGGGACGCCGAGGTTACGCGCGCCGACGGCCGCGCCGTGGCGTTGTTTCGCTGCACTCAGCTCGTGCTCGACGCGGACGGCCCGCCGCCCCCCGCGCTTTCGGTGGGCTAGCGGCCGCGTCCTGCCAAGCGGTCGATGATCCCCTCCGCCTCGGTCGCGATCTCCGCGACGATATCGGCGGCATCCTGTTCACGTGCCATGCCCGCCCCCTGTCCGGCCAGCATCGGCAGGTACTCCGGTATTCCCTGCGCGATGGCCGCAGCACGAATGTCCTCGAGGGCACGGCGCTGCGGACCCCAGCCGAGATGCCCGGGGCCGTCGACCAAGCGTTCGATGATCGTGTTGCGCACCCAGCGCGCCGGCCGGCCGGTCACGGCGTCGGTGACGATCGTGGCGGTCTCGGGAAGGTGAGGAAGCGAGACGCGGTAGATGTCGGGAGCCGCACTTTCGGTCGCCAGTAAGAATCGCGTGCCGAGTGAGACCGCCTGGGCCCCGAGCGCCAGGGCTGCTGCGAGCCCGCGTCCGTCCATGATGCCGCCCGACGCGATCACGGGGACATCGACGGCATCGACGACCTGCGGCACGAGGGCCAGCGTTCCGACCAGCGGCACACGGCCATCGGTCGGAATCTCAAAGGACGCGCGGTGCCCACCGGCTTCGGCCCCCTGCGCGATGATCGCGTGCGCCCCGGATCCGCACGCACGCACCGCTTCAGCGCTCGTCGCCACCATCGCCAGCACCGGCACGCCATAGGTGTCGGCCAGATCACGGATCTCGGCGGGGTCGCCAAGGCCGGTGGTCACGACAGTCGCCCCTGCGTCCAGTGCAGCGGCGACGAGGTCGCGGGCCGTTGCCGGTACTGGTGCCGGCAACGGCGGCCCCGGTGTCGTGGGCAGCCCGAGGGCGCGCCGCACGTCGGCCAGCGCGACGGCGAGTGTGCCGGGATCGGTACGCGGGGTGTTGGGCCGTGTGATCTGGACGTTGACGCCGATTCTCGTGGCGCCGAGCTCGCGCGCGCGCGCGACGTCGGCGGCCACCGCGGCGGCGGTCATGCCGGTAGCCCCAAAGACTCCGAGTCCACCGGCGCGGCTGACCGCTGCGACGAGTTCCGGCGTACACGGCCCCGCCGCCATCCCCGCCAACAGGATCGGGACGCGGATGCCGAGAAGGTCGCAGACAGGGGTCCGGAGGAGTGCCACAGCTGCATGATCCACGGTTTTGCCGGTGGGCGCCAGCCCCGCGTTGCTAGCATCCACCACCGTGATGACCGTTACCTTGCCCGATGGCACCGCGCTCAATCTCGCGGAGGGTGCGACGGGCCACGATGCAGCGGCCGCGATCGGCCCTGGACTGGCCAAGGCGGCGCTGGCAGTGAAGGTCGACGGCGAGATTCGCGACCTCGCACGGATTCTTCCGGGCGGCGCGGCCATTGAAATTGTCACGCCCAAGAGCGGGGCCGACTACCTCTACGTCCTGCGCCACACGGCCGCACACGTGCTCGCAGAAGCCGTGCAGTCGCTGTTTCCAGGGACGAAGTTCGGGTTCGGTCCGCCGATCGAGGACGGTTTCTACTACGACTTTGAGCTGCCGCGCGCCCTCACTGAGGACGACTTCCCGGAGATCGAGGCCGCGATGCGCCGGGTCATCAAGGCCCGTACGGGCATGGAACGCTCGGTCGTGACGGTTGAGAACGCGCGCGCGTTCTTTG
The DNA here is from genome assembly GCA_017882555.1 of Thermoleophilia bacterium. Lineage (GTDB taxonomy): Bacteria > Actinomycetota > Thermoleophilia > Miltoncostaeales > Miltoncostaeaceae > CAITWD01. Next base: position 3,288 of record JADGPH010000013.1, on the reverse strand, counting down.
CCGAGCGCGACCAGAGCTTCAAGGTCGATCAGGTCGATTTTCTGGCTCGCCGTGGTGAGTCCGATGTGTCGTTCTATCAACAGAACGACTTCGTGGATCTGTGCCAGGGGCCGCACCTGCACGACACCGGTCGGATTGGGGCATTCAAGCTGCTGTCGGTGGCCGGGGCGTACTGGCGCGGGGAGAGCACCAACCCGATGCTCACCCGGCTCTACGCGACGGCGTTTCCGACCCAGGCCGAGCTCGATGCGTACTTGGCGCGCGTGGAGCTTGCTCGGACCCGCGATCACCGTCGCCTCGGGCGTGACTTGGATCTCTTTTACTTCGACGACGCCGGCCCAGGGTTCCCATTCTTCTTGCCCAACGGCATGGTCATCGTCAATCAGATTCAAACCGCGTTGCGGGGTGAGCTCGAGCGGCTGGGGTACGAAGAAATTCGTACACCCATGCTCCTGAGCGAGGAACTGTGGAAGAGCAGCGGTCACTGGGATCACTATCGCGAGAACATGTACTTCACGCAGGTGGACGAGCAGGGCTTCGCGGTCAAGCCAATGAACTGCCCCGGCGCGGCGCTGGTCTTTCGCAGCCGCCGCCGCAGCTACCGCGAGCTGCCACTGCGACTGGCGGAGTTTGGCCATGTCCACCGCCACGAACTCTCGGGCGTGTTGCACGGCCTGTTTCGGGTCCGGTCATTCACCCAGGACGACGCGCACATCTTTTGTCGGCTTGATCAGGTCCATGACGAGGTGCGTGCGGTGCTGGAGTTCATCGATCGTTTCTACGCCCGCTTCGGCTTTGACAAGGTCCAGACCAAGCTCTCGACCCGCCCCGAAAAGGCCGCCGGGACCGACGAGATGTGGGAGCGTGCCGAGGCGGCACTCGCCAAGGCGCTCGACGGCCGCGACTATGAGGTCAAGGAGGGTGACGGCGCCTTTTACGGTCCGAAGATCGACTTTCAGGTCACCGACAGCATGGGGCGGTCGTGGCAGCTCGGCACCTGCCAGCTCGATTTCTCGATGCCCGAGGCATTCGATTTGGCCTACATCTCCGAGACCGATATCGAAGAGCGCCCGGTGATGATTCACAGAGCCATCCTCGGATCGATCGAACGCTTCCTGGGCATCCTGATCGAGGACACTGGTGGTGACTTTCCGTTCTGGCTCGCACCGGAGCAGGCCCGCGTGCTTCCGGTGGCCGATCGTCATCGTGACTACGCCCACGAGGTGCGGGACCTGTTGCGCAGCGATGGTCTACGGGTCGCGTGCGACGAGCGCTCCGAATCGATCGGTCGCCGAATTCGCGATGGCGAACTGCACAAGATCCCGTACCTGCTCATCGTCGGTGACCGGGAGGTCCAATCTCGGACGGCGTCGGTGCGTGGTCGTCACGGCGAAGAGGTCGGCGATGTGGGGCTCACCGAGCTCGCGGTCATGATGGTGGCGCGGGACGAAGTGGGAGCGGCAGGCTGAACCTGGCAGGTGCCGGGCGGCTGTTGCGCACGCCAGGTCGCGGGCTCTGCGACGGGTGCGCACACCAGCAGTTGGTCCCGGCACGCGATCAGGTCTATTCGCGCTGTCGTGTCCACGAGTGCGACCCGCGCATGCCGAAGTACCCGCCGCTGCCGGTGAGGCGGTGTATCGGGTTTCAGCCCCGCTGAGGAGCACCAGCCTCATGTCGAACGCGTCGATAGCATGCGCCTCATGACCCGTACCGGCATTCGCAACCTGGTGATCATGCTGGCCCTCGCGGGCCTCGTGTTCGTCTCGCAACGCAGCTTTCTGGCGGTTGCAGTGTCGATCAACGAGATCATCACGGTGCTGTTTTTGGTCGGCCTGGCGGTTTTCGCCTACCAGTATTTTCGCGCCAATGAACTCGCCTGGTTCGTGATTCCCTCCTGGCAGCGCAAGGTGATCGTCCTTTGCGCCATCGGCATTGCGGTGTTGGTATTGGTTGGCTTCCCGCTGTTGGCACCCGTGATCACTTCGCTCGGTGTGCTCGCGCTCATCGCCATTCTCGCGGTCGTGATCATCTGGATCATTCGCGAGAGCCGACGGTTCCACTAAGCGGCTGGCCGCCGGCAGGGGCTCAGGCGGCCTGGTCGCGGGTGTGGCGACGACCCGCGTGCGCGTGTTCGACGCGGAGCGTCCAGACCCCGTCGCGCTCGTCGATGCGGCCTTCGATCAGCAGCAGGCCAAGTTGGCGGATGACTTGATGTGTGCCGACCGGACCGTCGCCGAGTGTCCGTGCGCGTTCGTCGAGGACTTCGCGCAGTGCTTCGGCGGGAACCCCGCCGGGGTGAGCCGCCAGGGTCTGCTCGATGCGCCGACGCACCGAGGGGCGGGGAAGATGATCAGTCGTGGACATGGCGACCTCCAGTTGCGGGACGTTAGGTTGACGGTAGTGCCCGCCCCGGACGGAACATATGTTCGTTCTCGCGTGCCGCCCGTCGGAAGTGGTGATTTGCTGGCCGGTCTCCTGCATTCGATGCACAATGCAGGGATGACCCGACTGCGGATGATCGCGTGAGCAGCCTCGCCAAGCACACGATGCAGGATCGTCGTTGGCTCGTTCTTTGGGTGACCTGCATCGGGGCCTTCATGTCGCCGCTGGACTTCAGCGCGGTCTCGGTCGCGTTGCCCAGCATGGGGCGCGACGTCCACCTGAGCTTTGCCGCAGCACTGTGGGTCCAGGCGGGGTACCTGCTGACCTACACCCTGATGCTGGTGCCCTCCGGTCGTATCGCCGATCAACTCGGGCGTCTGGGGGTGTGGCGCGCGGGGATCGCAGTATTTGCGATTACGTCGCTGCTGACGGGCGTGAGTCCGGATACCGCCTGGCTCTTGGTCGCGCGATCTCTGCAGGGCATCGGTGCCGGCATCATGACCGGCACCGCAACCGCGCTGGTCAGCACGGTCTTCCCGATGGGTGAGCGAGGCCGGGCGATCGGCATCAACGTGATGGCGATCTACCTCGGGCTCTCAACCGGTCCGTTGATCGGGGGCTTGCTCGTGTCGAGCTTCGGCTGGCGCTGGGTGTTCTTTGTGAACGTGCCGATCGCCGCCGCAACCTTGATTGCCGCACGGCGCCTTCACGACCCGGATCGACGCCGCGGCCGACCACAGTTGGATCTGCCGGGGACGGGTCTGCTGACCGTGGGTCTCGGCTGTCTGCTGATCCCCTTGACCTTCGGCGCGGATTGGGGGTGGTCGAGCACGCGCACTGTGGCGTTGTTCGTCATCTCCGCGGTGGCACTGGTGACGTTCGGGATCGTCGAACCGCGGGTCGCAT
>JADGPH010000074.1 GCA_017882555.1 Thermoleophilia bacterium | reverse complement strand
GGCGGCAACGTGAGCGTGGCCGTTGGCGCGTACTACCAGGGGCTTTCGTCCGTGCAGCGGCGCGGGATGCTCCGAGAGACGCGGACCTACGTCCACGGCATTCGAACCTACGCCTCGATCTTCGCGGGCGCTGGCTGAGCTCGGAGGGTGCCGAGGGCCGGAACGACGCGGGCGTGTGAACGTGCGGCAACGAACGACGGGTGACCCGATGGAGCAGGAAAACACGAACCTGGTCCCCCGATCGGGGCGCTCCGGCCGGCCACAGTCGCCCTTTCGGGTGGTCAACTCGCTCGCGTTCATCTGGAGGCACGACACCCGCGAGCTCGAGCAGTCGACGACGACGAGGGCAGTGCCACTGACCGGTGTGTTGCGGGCGGCGCACTGCAAGGTTGTGCGATCCGGCGGATCCGATATGGGCCCAACGTCCATCGTGCTCGAGCGTCTCGCCGACGCCCCCGGTACCACAAGCACGCCCGCCTGGGCGGGTCTTTCCTGACGACGCGGGTGGCGGGAAATCTCCTCGGGTCGGACTCGGACCGACAAAACGTCGGGTGATCTCGCGAAGATGACCGGGGAGTGGGCGGGAAGGAAATGCCCGCAAATGAGGGGGCGCAGTCCCGGACACTGCCCGTGGACTCCCGCTCGCTCTCATGCGGGTCGTGCCACGGTCATCTCCCGGGCGGATAGCCGCCCTACGTTCCTCCTTTGATCCTCCCGAGGACGCCCGAAATGCATCCCGGGAGCAGGTGCGCAGCCTCTCAGCCCATGCACGAGAGATGCCGGCACGGTGGACCCGCCCAACCACGGCCCCCGTCGCACGGCGCACGCGGCGAACATCGTAAAGGCGGGGGTTTGCTGTGCCGATACCTACGTGATGACTCCGCGAGCCCAGGCCCAAGCATCACAGGTGGTTCGAGAGGCGATCGCGCGGCTCGGCAAGGCTACGCGGTCGAGCGGCGGCGTCAACCCGCGGATGCCCGCCGCCAAAGGCCTGTGTTAAGAGATGGGAACCCCGGAGACGAGACTGCTTGACGAGCCACCCATCGGCGGGCTCGTCGCGTCGATGCGCGTTGTGACCGAACGACGTCACGATGAGACCGCCCTCCAGCTCAGCGAAGCGCGCTATCGGAACCTATTCGAGCATGCCGCTGATTTGATCTTCACGGCTGACCTGGCTGGCAATGTGACTTCGGCCAATCCGGCGGCGGAACAGATCACCGGATATACCGCCGAGGAGTTGCTTGGGATGAACTTCTTCGACGTAGTCGCTCCCGGGGAGCGGGGGATTCTCGAGGGGGTCCTGGCACGGCGGTTGGCCGGTGGCCCCGAAAAGAATCCCGAATTGCAGCTGATCGCCAAGGACGGTCGCCAAGTGTTCGTGAGCGTGACCGGACGGTTCGTCCACGAGGGCGGTCATCCAGTCCGCATCGAGGGAATCGTCAGGGACACGACCGAACGGCATGTCCTGGAAGAGCGACTTCGTCACCAAGCCTTCCACGATGCACTGACGGGGCTCCCTAACCGCGCACTCCTGCGGGATCGTGTGGATCTGGCACTGGCGCGTGGAATGCGCACGAAATCGCAGGTTGCGGTGCTGCTGCTCGACGTTGACGACTTCAAGCTGATCAATGACAGCCTCGGTCACGCGGCAGGCGACGAGATGTTGGTTGAATTGGCGGGACGACTGCGGTCAGTCCTCAGAAGTAGCGAAACCGTTGCGCGGATGGGCGGCGACGAGTTCGTCATCGTCGCCGAAGGCGTCTTGACCAGGAACGAGGCCGTTGCGCTGGGCGAACGCATTCTCTCGGTGTTCGCGGAGCCGTTTACGGTGACCGGCATGAAGCGGAAGGTGACGGCCAGCCTGGGGATCGCACTGTCCAGAAGAGGGGCGCAGGCGAACGACCTGTTGCGCGACGCGGACACGGCGATGTACCGGGTCAAAGCGACCAATAAGGGTAGCGTCGAGGTCTTCGAAAGCGCGCTCAGAGGCAAGCTCTTGCGGCAGATTGCTCTCACCAAGGGACTTGATGAGGCGCTGCGTGACGGACAGTTGGAGGTCAACTACCAGCCGATTGTGTCCCTCCAGAGTGGCCGAATGCTGGCGGTCGAGGCACTCGCTCGTTGGCGTCACCCGCACTGGGGGTGGATCCAACCAGACGAATTCATCCCGATCGCCGAGGAGAGCGGGATGATCGTCGCACTCGGCCGGTACGTTCTTGGCGAGACGGCCCGAGAGATGGCGCGATGGCGGAAGGAAAGCCCGACAGCTCTGCCGCTGGGCGTGTTTGTCAACGTGTCGCCGCATGAACTCTCCCAGCGCGACTTCGTTTCGTTTCTGAGCCAGACGCTGGCCGCGCATGGGCTGGCGGTCTCGGATCTCGCCTTGGAACTGACCGAACACATCGTCATAGATGAACGCAGTGAGGTGATCCTCGGGAACCTGGCGGAGCTCGCGCGCCTCGGCATGCGACTCATCATCGACGACTTCGGTACCGGCTACTCCGCGCTGTCGTCGCTCAGGCGGTTCCCGTTTTCCGCCTTGAAGATCGATCGCTACTTTATCGAGGAGATCGACGCTCCCAACGCGCACGCCCCGATCATTAGGGCACTCGTGGGCCTCGGCAAGGCACTCCACATGATGGTCATTGCCGAGGGCGTCGAGACTCAGGTCCAGCACGACTACCTGGCCAGCCTCGGATGCGACGCGGCGCAAGGATTCGGGCTTCGGCGCCCAAAGACGGCGTCGGCGATGTCGGCGCTTCTCGGCGCCGAACCTGACCTCGGCGCACCGCGGAGCTCGGCACTCGCGTTCAACACCGACGGGAAGTGGATGGCCAGTGGGGGCACGAGTGCGCCGATCCCTTCCGATGATGCGGAGCGACTCTCGGCGCTGTGGGGCTTGAATGTGCTCGACACCGGGCCCGAGCGGGAATTCGATGAGATCGCACGTCTTGCCGCGGAGATCTGCGAGACGCCGATGTCGTTTGTCAGCCTCGTTGACCGCGATCGGGAGTACTTCAAGGCCGCCATCAACAGCGACGTGTGCGAGTCACCGCGCAGCACCTCCTTCTGCGGTCACGCCATCCTCGAACAGGGTGTGTTCGTCGTACCGGACGCCCTCGATGATCCGCGCTTTGCCGACAACCCCGACGTGATCGCGGGACCTCAGGTGCGGTTCTACGCAGGCGCTCCGCTGGTCACACACGATGGCTACGCGATCGGAATGCTCTGCGTCAAGGACACGAAGCCGAGGGATCTCACATGGACCCAACGCCACGCGCTGGAGGTGCTTGGCCGTCAGGCTGCCGCCCAGTTTGAGCTGCGTCGGCTACTTGCTGAGACGAACAGAGCCACTCCTGGACTCAAGGGCCCGGATCTGACGCGCTAAGAGCACGGAAGGGCCAGCACATGATGAGCGCTCGGGTAACACCGTGTGGACGCCGAAGTGCGCATAATGCCGGATCATGCGCGAGTCTCGTAGCCAACACTACGATCGGCCGCCGACCAACGTGATGGGCCGCCCGTGAGCAATTCCGCGCCGAACACGCCGTGGCCGCCACGCACGCGGTGATCGACCAGGGGGTAGACCCTCGGCCGGGTTGGGGCGATTGTCGGCGCCACATCAGGGAGCAGCAACTCAACCAGTATGCATCGTGCATCTATTCCGGCGTGCTGTCGATCAAGGGTGTCCACCAATTCTGCTTCGAGATCGGTCACCTGTCGCGTAGTGCCAGCTACTGAAGTTCAGTCCGGTGACCCGCGGTTCGTCGAGCGGAGATGTGAAGGATGTCCGAACCCGGGACTCGATCATCCATCTACGTGCGGCCGAAAGGTTGCGCCGATCTGGCTGCGCCACAATGTTCAGCGTCACACCGCAGCCTCCGGCCCCCACCGCCTCGCGCCTGCGGGCGAGTGAATCGATCCCAGGCGTTGGCGTGGCAGGCGCTGGCTCTCCTTGCCGTGCCATCGGCTGCCGTGGATCTCGTGTGCCACGCACCTGCCGAAAGAAGCGGCGAGCCACGCGCAGCCCCACAATGGCGCAGACCCTCGCCGTTGACAGTCCTCTCCGCCGGCATGGTGATCGGCCTACCTGCGACCGAGATTGGAGGAGGTATGCCCGTTGCGATAGTGATGGATTTCCCGGGCGCGGCGCTCGACCAGCACGACCAGGTCATTGCGGGCATGGGGCTTCAGTCGGGCGGACCGGCTGTCCCCGGCGGACTCTTCCACTGGGTGACCGCTACGGACGACGGCATCCGCGTCGTCGACGTCTGGGAGACCAAGGAGCAGTTCGAGAAGTTCGCCCAACAGAAGATTGGCCCGCACACACAGGATGCCGGCTTCCACGGGCCCCCGACCACCACATTCCACGAGGTCGACAACTACTTCACGACCCCCACGTCCTGACGCGTCACGACACGGTTGCCGGCTTCGTATCCCGCGGCCACCCGACGGCATCAGAAGCTCCTCGTCGCTGGCACGCGCTGTGCGAGCCGGGAGCGAGTTGAGGGCGTGCCTGGCACAGCGCCGTCATAATGTTCCGCAATCACCGGTGTGGCGACGTCGCGGAGGATCTACGATGACTCGACAAACGGCTCATTGACCAGTCGCCGGGCACGCCCGGGCCCGTACCGTACCCCGGGAAATCCCTGCCGAGGTCTTGACCCCCGACTCGCCGTCCGGCAGCCTGCACACACGGAACCTGCACATACCGTGGATGTTGGCATGATGCGGGATTCGACGATCCACTCACCCCAGCGTGGCGCATGAGAACATCCTCACAGCGAGATCGTCGACGCGCACCGATCAGCAGGAGAGGGCCAATGGACCAGCGAGAGGATGCGACATCCGCGACGTCGCGGCTGCCATCCACTGAGGAACTGATCCGCGAACGCCTCGAGGAGGAGAGGACCCGCCTTGAACAGGAGCTGGGCATCGAGTCTCCCGAGGTCCAACACTTCGAGCGACCGGCGGAGCGTCCGTTCACCCGCGACCAGCGTCCCCACACAACGGTGCTCTTTGGGGGCCTGACCTGGAAACACGAGCGCCTGATCGAGGGCGGCCTCGCCGGGCTCGGCTACCAGTGCGAGGCGATGCCGGTTCCCGACGTCGCCGCATTCCAGCTCGGGAAGGAGTACGGCAACAACGGCCAGTGCAACCCGACGTACTTCACCGTCGGGAATCTGGTCAAGTACCTTCAGGGGCTCGAGCGCGAGGGGCGCTCGCGACAGGAGATCCTCGACCGGTACATCTTCGTCACCGCCGGCGCCTGCGGGCCCTGCCGGTTCGGCATGTACGAGGCTGAGTACCGGCTGGCGCTACGCAACTCGGGCTTTGACGGCTTCCGCGTGATCCTGTTCCAGCAGGCCGGCGGCATCACCCAATCGGGCGCCGAAGCCGGGTTGGAAATGGACCTCGACTTCTTCCTTGCGATCTTGAATGCGATGAACATGGGTGATCTGCTCAACGACATCGGATACCAGCTGCGCCCCTTCGAGGTCGAGGCGGGAGCCGTCGACGACGCCTTGGCCAAGGGCATGGAGCTCCTGTACGAGGTGCTGCGCGACAAGCGCACGTTCAGCCTCGAGTCCTACGTCGCTCGCCTGCTGGCCGACCGGAAGCTGGGCGACATCACCCGGAAGGCGGGCAAGTTTGCCGACCAGCTCGTCACAAGTGCCTACACGGACGCATTCCGTGAGGTAGGCGACGTCCTGGCGGGGGTGCGACTGGACCGGACGCGTGTCCGGCCGATTGTGAAGATCACCGGCGAGTTCTGGGCGCAGACCACCGAAGGTGACGGCAACTACAACATGTTCGCGTTCCTCGAGCGCGAGGGCGCTCAGGTGGTCGTGGAGCCGGTCGGCACCTGGATCATGTACATCATCCACCAGGCCAAGCAGATGATTCTGGATCGCCGCCATACCGACGAGGACGAGGCGATGCCGGCCGCCTGGCGCCTCGATCGGCGGATGATCAACGAACTGCGGGCCCGCCGGAAGAATGCGAAGCTCACACTGGCCGAGGCGGTCTTCAAGCGCGAATGGCAGCGACTTCGGGCAGCGCTCAACGGTATCCCGCATGACCTCACGGATCAGTATGAGCTCCAGCGACTGGGACACCCGTACTACAACTCGCGCTCGGGCGGAGGTGAGGGTCACCTCGAGGTCGCCAAGAACATCTACTACTCCAACAAGGACCTGTGTCACATGGTCCTGTCGCTCAAGCCGTTCGGGTGCATGCCCTCTACCCAGTCCGACGGCGTGCAGTCGGCAGTGGTCAACCACTTCAAGGACATGATCTACCTGCCGATCGAGACGTCGGGCGAGGGCGAGGTCAACGCGCACAGCCGGGTCCAGATGGCCCTGGGAGAAGCGCGCCTCAAGGCGCGTGAAGAGATCGAGCGCGTCGAAGAGCGGACGGGGATGACGCTCGAGCAGGCGCGTGAGTTCGCGGCCGAGCACTCCTACTTGGAGTCCGCCATGTACAAGGTCCCCCACACGCAGGGCTACGTCGGCGCCGCTGCGAACTTCCTGATCCACGTCGCTGAGTTGCACGCGGCCGAGTCGCGCGGTCGGATCGCGGTACCCTGGGGGATCGCCCGATGACGCCCCCCTCCGGCTACCGCGACTACGAACGTCTGTACATCGGGCTGGACGTCGGGTCCACGACGGTCAAAGCCGTCGTGATCGATCCGGCGAGCGACGAGATCCTCTGGCAGGACTATCAGCGCCATGACACCAAGCAGCCTGAGAAGGTCCTGGAGTTCCTGACCCGGATCGAATCCGACTTCCCGTTGCCCGCCGATCGATTCCGGGTGTTCATTACCGGCTCCGGCGGGGGCGGCATTGCGGGACGGATCGGCGCCAAGTTCGTGCAGGAGGTCAACGCCGTCTGCCTGGCCGTTGAGAAGCTATATCCGGAGTGCGGGTCGGTGATCGAGCTCGGCGGCCAGGACGCGAAGATCATCGTGTTCAAAGAAGACCCGGAGACCGGCAAGAAAAAGAAGATCCCGTCGATGAACGACAAGTGCGCGGGTGGCACGGGCGCGGTCATCGACAAGATCAACGCCAAGCTGCAGATCCCGATCGAGCAACTGTCGGACATGGGTTACACCGGCATCAAGATTCATCCGGTCGCCGGCAAGTGCGGGGTGTTCGCCGAGACTGACGTCAACAGCCTCCAGAAAATGGGGGTGCCGGCCGATCAGCTGATGGCATCGCTGTTCGATGCCATCGTCGGCCAGAACCTCTCCGTGCTGACCCGGGGCAACACGTTGCTGCCCCACGTGCTGCTGCTCGGAGGGCCGAACACCTACATCCGGGGCATGGTCGAGGCCTGGAAGGAGAACATCCCCAAGATCTGGCAGGAGCGCGGGACTCCGCTTCCCGACTGCGACGACCCCCGGGACTTGATCTGGGTGCCGAACAACGCCCAGTACTTCGCTGCGCTCGGGGCCGTGGTGTTCGGCAAAGAAGAAGAGGACGGCGTCGGCGTCTACCGCGGCACAAACCGGCTGCGTCACTATATCGACGTCGGCCGTCTCGAGGAAAAGCAGGCCTCCGGAGGCCGCGGGCTGTGGGACAGCCGCGAGGAGCTCGACCGGTTCGTCGAGCGCTACACGGTCCCGCCGTTTGCGCCCGCGACCTTCGCGCCGGGTCAAGTGGTGCGCGGGTTTATCGGCCTGGACGGCGGGTCGACGTCGACCAAAGCCGCTCTGGTCGACGAAGATCGCAACGTCCTGGTGAAGGCGTATCAGCTCAGCAAAGGCAATCCGATTGAGGACACCAAGGACATCCTTGGGGCGCTCAAGGCGCAGGTCGAGGATGCGGGCGCCTCCCTTGAAGTACTCGGAATCGGAACGACCGGCTACGCGAAGGACATCCTCAAGGACGTGCTTCGCGCCGACGTCGCCCTCGTCGAGACCGTCGCGCACACAGAGTCCGCCCTGCACTTCTTCACCGATGTGGACGTCGTCGTCGATGTCGGCGGCCAAGACATTAAGCTCATCGTAATCAAGAACCGTCAGGTCAAGGACTTCAAGCTCAACACTCAGTGCTCGGCGGGCAACGGCTACTTCCTTCAGAGCACGGCTGAGACGTTCGGCTTTGATGTCCGCGAGTACGCGGACATCGCGTTCGGTGCCGAGGCGATGCCGACCTTCGGCTATGGATGCGCGGTATTCATGCAGACCGACATCGTCGACTTCCAGCGCCAGGGCTGGAAGCCCGAGGAAATCATGGCTGGCCTGGCCGCGGTCCTGCCCAAGAATATCTGGCTTTACGTGGCCCAGATGCCCAACCTTGCCGCGCTGGGGACGCACTTCGTCCTGCAGGGGGGGACCCAGCACAATCTCGCCGCGGTCAAGTCGCAGGTCGACTTCATCGAGGAGCGGTTTGCCCGCAAGGACGCCGAGGCCAAGATCACAGTGCACCCGCACTGCGGGGAATCCGGCGCTATCGGGGCCGCTATCGAGGCGGTGCGTCTCTACGGCCGGGGGTACCGAACTGAGTTCATCGGCATCGATCGGGTCCAAGAAATCACCTACTCCACGCACCGCAACGAGGACACGCGCTGCTTCTTTTGCAAGAATCGGTGCCTGCGCACCTTCATCGACGTCAATGTCGGCGGCGATGGGGCGGAAGAGTTGCAGCCCGGCAAGATCCCCATCCTGCCGGGGGTCAAACGCCTCATCGTCGGCAACTCCTGCGAGCGCGGGTTGGTCGAAGACGTCGAGGCGATGCGAGTCATCAAGCAGGGCATGGACGCCAACCGGGAGCTCTACCCGAACTTCCCGGAACTCTCCGCGACCAAGGTCTTCCGGTCACCGGGAGCGGAGGTCGTCGCCGATCCTCCGGACCGTCGCGCACTCACGCCGGCGCAGCGCCGGCGCAAAGGGATCGCGGCCAAACGCGAGTCGCTGCGCGTCGGGATGCCGCGCGTCCTGAACGCGTACTCGACGAATCCGTTGTTCGCCGGATGGCTCGAGGCGCTGGGTGTTCCGCCGCAGAACATCGTCTACTCGGACTTTACGAGCGAAGACCTATACAAGGCGGGCGCCAAGCGGGGCGCGATCGACCCGTGCTTCCCGAGCAAGATCGCCATTCCTCACGTCCACAACCTGCTCTACAAGCATCACACCAAGCGCCCGCTAGACGTGATCTTCTTCCCGATGATCGACACGCTGACATCCCACCTGTCCTGTACCCAGGGCCAGCGCGCGTGCCCGACGGTGACTGCGACCCCGGAGGCCGTGAAGGCGGCCTTCACCAAGGAGGGAGACGTCTTCGGGGAAATGGGAGTGATCTACAAGGACACCTTCGTGAACGTCAGCGATCCGCGCCTGCTGGAGAAGCAACTCTTCGATGACTGGTCGGCTTTGCTTGGCCTCACGCGCGCTGAGCATCGCCGCGCGGTCGATGAGGGATACCGCTGCCTGGAGCGTTACAGGACCGGCATTCGCCAGGACGCACGCGAGGTGCTCGACCGGCTCGAGGCGGAGGATCGCCTGGGCATCGTGCTGCTGGGGCGCCCCTATCACAACGACCCAGGCGTCAATCACGAGATCTTCGCCGAGTTCCAGCGGATTGGTTATCCGGTGTTCACCCAAGACACGCTCCCGATTGACGATGACCTTATGGACCGCCTGTTCGGTGAGGACGTTCGCGCGGGTCGTATTCACGACGCCTTCGACATCACCGACGTCTGGAAGAACTCCTACTCGGAGAACACGAGCGCCAAGGTCTGGGCCGCCAAGTACGTGGCGCGCCATCCGAATCTGGTCGCGCTCGAGCTCTCGTCGTTTAAATGCGGGCACGATGCGCCGATCTACTCCGTCGTGGAGGAGACGGTGCAGAGTTCGGGAACGCCGTACTTCTGCTTCAAGGACATCGACGAGAACAAGGCCACGGGCTCCATCAAGATCCGCGTGGAGACGATCGGCTACTTCCTGCAGCGCTACCGTGAGGATCTCCTCCAGGAGCGCACGAGCCGGCGGCAGATCGACGCACAGCTCGTCGAGTTGGAGGCCCGACTGCGGGCTGAGCTGGTCGGGGCATCAAGCGGGCCGAGTCATTGAGATCGGAAGAACGCGTCATGTTCGAGATCTACCGTGAAGGTGCGTATAACCTGAAGTTCCATGTCGTCTATTTCACCGAGCTCGGCGAGCACAACAAGGACGAGGAGATTCGCCGCGCGCTAGCTGGGGACCATCTGTTCGACGGGTTCCTCGGCGGCGAGCGCACGCTGGCGGCCAAGAAGGCGATTGCTGCCTTAGTCGAGCGCCTCAACGACGGCGAGGCTCTCACCCGCCAGCAGATCGTCCGCGAGCTGGACCCGTATCTCGTCTAGGTCGCTCGAGCGCTGCCTGCGGGCCAATCAGCGTCCCCGGGGATCCGAACGGCATCGGAATCATTCTCGTCGAGAATGTATCCGAACTTGGGAGGCATGCATGACGACACCAAGAAGCCCGCATCACCGGGTAATCTGCGGACTGTCTGGGTGTGTGTGAAAGTTCCTCGGCCTGGGCTCGAACGAGCAGTCCTTCGGGTGATTCGGGCGGGCTGACGAGGAAAGCGGCGGGACCTGCAATCGCGAAGACGCGGGGTTTGCGTGCGCGTTACTTCGCGCATATTCCCGTCGTATCCGGGGCCGGTGTTCTCACGGGGGGGCCCGATGGCGCCCCTGCACAGTTCCGAGAGGACTCGTACCCCCGGTGGTTATCCCTCGAGGCCGTACTCCGCATGCCAGTCGGTCGCTCCGCCCGGTGGTGCATAGGTGGTGCTCGCGAATTTTGCCATGTCCAGCACACGTTGGGATTCGGAGCCAGTCAGCAGCGAATTGGTCTTCATCTTCTCGATGCGACCGGTCGAGATGATTCCGGCCAGTACGGTGGCCGCCACAACGGCATCTGGCGCCTCGTAGATCGCGAGCCCATCGTGGTCCCCGAACATCCAGTAGAAGCAGAGCAGCCGTCCGCCGTTGGCTTCGATGACCTTCCGCGTCGCGGTCTCGCGATCCTCAGGCCGCTGCACCATTTCGTGCCAGGCGGCCTTGGTGTAGGTAAAGAACGTGAGATACGTCGGCATCGTGCGCCCCCTTCCGGGTTCGTGGCCGCGCTATCGCAACCGACTGAGGTGTGCCGTCCATGGCGGGGGATTTTGGGGTCATATCCCGACGTTACAGCGATCAATAGTCGTCGCGGCGGGCAACGGGGCTCTTCTCGGGTTGTCAAAGACCATGCCGGGCTGTCGCCGGTGACGGTCGCGGCGCTTGCGGGTAACTCGCCAGACATCATCTGGTAGCACTACGCCCGCGAGTTCGAGCGGTCGCGGACGACCAAACAGGTGTCGCTGGAAGGTGCGATCCGGGCGGCGCGACGCAACGTTGCCGATCCTCGTGTTCCCGTGGTGTTCCCGGACTCGAACGTGGTCGAGTTGAGGAAACACGGAACAGCCACAAAAACCCCTGCCTGAGCGGGCAGTTTGTGAAGCTCTATGGCGGTTCTCAGCTCCTCGGGTAGGACTCGAACCTACAACCCTTCGATTAATTGCGGCGGGAAAATGGGGGCACTACCGGGAACGGAAACCGCTCTCGCATGCGGGTTCTGGTGATGCCGACTTCCCGCCAGTTCCCGCCAGTTCACAAGCTGGTAGACGCATGGTGGACGCACGGGGGTGCCGGAGATCGGGAACGAACGATCTTTGGGGGCTTTCAGGTAGGTCGCTTGGGAACCTAGACTTATAAACGCTCCCGAGGAACACCGTCACGCCGTCAGGAGATCCACGTGGCAGACCAGCCCGATTCATCGGACCAGAAGAGCCCACTCGCGCGATTCCGGCCGTCTCCGGTCGTAGCAGTTGCAGCCTTGGCGCTCGTTGCGGCAGCTGGGGGAGTTGGTCTGGCAACGTCCAGCGCCAAGCCCGTACTCCGCACGTTCTCACTCAACCACAGCTCAATTCCCTCCTCCGGTGGCGTCATTCACATCAAGGTGACAGCCGCTCATGCGACCTCATGCGTCATTGCGTCATCGCCCGGCATCAAGGGCCTCCCGAAGGCGGTTTCCTGCAAAAGCGGGGTCGCTTCCCTCTCGCTCCAGGTCCCTTCGAACAGGTATGCATCGACGAGGCACTTTCACCTTTCGGCCCGCGCCGTCCATTTCCAAGTGTCATCTCCGACTACGTATCGTTGGCTCGCTCAGCCGGCCACACCACGAGTGATGACGTGCGTGGGTGGCACGGTCGTCAAGCCCGCGTACTACGTAATGGCATGTGGGGATGGCAACGCGTGGTGGCAACGCGTCAAATGGGCGAACTGGGGGGCCAGGACTTCCGTCGGGAAAGGCCAGTTTGTTGGGAACGACTGCACCCCTAACTGCGCGGGCGGTCACTTCCACGCGTACCCACTCACAGTCTTCGTGTCGCACTTAAAGCAGACCAAGAAATACGGCACGCTCTACGAGGAGTTCACGCTGTCGTACTGGATCAACGGGAAGCACATGCACTACTCCAACCCGTTCCCGAGCATGTTCGTTGCTGGCGCCCACTAGATTCGACACTTTCACATAGCGCGCGCGGCAGGATTCGAACCTGCGACCTTTGGCTCCGGAGGCCAACTTTGCAGGGAAAACGCGGGAAGCCGCGGGAACACTGAAACGCTGATTAGCAGGGCTTTCGAGGGGTGCGAGTTCCCGCCAGTTCCCGCTGTTTCACAAGCTGGTGTGCCCGCGGTCTTCCCACGGGCATGGACGCCGAGCGCAGCTATCACCAACGACACGGGACTCGAGCCCGCGACATTCACCTTGGAAGGCTGGATGTGTTGTGACGATGGCGGATATGGGTGTCCTCGCGAGATCTGCCGGGTAAGGCGTCAAGTACCGTTTCTTCCGACAGGAGCATCACGGCGACTGAGTTCGCGTGGAGGGGGCTGGGAAGCCGCCAGTGCGTGCTCGGTGTAAGTGCGTTGAGGACGGATGTAGGGATCAACGGAGGTGGGCCCATGGCGAGTCACGCGATCGGTGTTGACATCGGAGGAACGGGTATCAAAGGAGCGCGCGTCGATCTGGCGTCAGGTCAACTTGCCGGGGACCGCGTTCGCATTGAGACACCGCATCCGGCCACCCCGACGGCCGTTGCTGACGTCGTCAATCAGGTGATTGAGAAGGTCGGCGGTGATGGTCCGGTGGGCCTGACGC
>JADGPH010000073.1 GCA_017882555.1 Thermoleophilia bacterium | reverse complement strand
GGCAGATGCGTGAACGCCGACGCATCAAGGACGATTTGGGGCAATTTCAGGAGGGGCCCAAAGAAGCTGATTACGAAGGTGGCCGCGATAATGGGCCATCCGAGTTGGCTGGCGCGCGGGAGCGTGCCGATCAGCGCGGCCGTCGCTCCCACCAAGAGCCAGATCGCCGGGATCTGCGCGAGCGACGCCAGAAATACCTCGGTGACGGACGTCGACGCCCCGGCGGCTTGGGCGGTCAGGCCGGTGCTCACGCCGCCGACGACCACCACGAGTGCGGATCCAGCCAGGGCGAACAGCAGGTGGCTCGCAAACCAGCGCTGTCGTGTGAGGGGCGTCGCAAGCAATTCCTCGACGCGGCCCTCGGTCTCTTCGGAGCGTGCACAGAGGGCCGCTTGGATTCCATAGATCGCGGCGACGATGCCCATGAGGCTGATGATCTCTGCGATATACAGCTGGGTGACGTTGTGGCCGGTGCCCAAGAACCGCTGGCCGAGGCCGCTGTTGGCGATCACCGCCGCGATGGACTTCGCGACCGAGCCAACGATCGCGCCGTAGGCAGCCAGACCCAGGACCCATCCTCCGAGGCGGCCGCGGTGCAGCCGCCAGGAGAGCCCGATGGTCCCTGAGAGGGATACGGGTGCATCGGCCGGGCCGTGGTGGGCGGCCAGCAGCCCCCGTCCGAAGTCGCGACCCGCCACGAGCACGACCGCCAACGCCACCAGACCGATCAGGACGACCAGCGAGACTCCCTGCGTCCACCAGTCGTTCGTCGAGAACGCATGGATCTTCTCGGTCCATCCGAGTGGTGAGAGCCACGTGAGCCACGGGTACGACGATGCGTCTCCCCAGGCGCGGACAAGATAGGCGAGCGCGAGCGCGCCGATCGAGAGGCTGATCGCGGTGCGGCCGAAGCTGCCGATCTGCACGGCGATCGCGGCGACCCCGGCAAACAGGAGCCCCGCCATCGTCACCGCGACGCCATAGGCGATCGCCCCGGTCAGATCCGCGCCGGATGCGACCAGCCCGATGACAATCGCGATGCCGGTGAGACAACAGGCAATGGCGGCGGTGGCGATGCCGGCGGCCAGGAATGCATACCGCCCGACACACCCGGCCGCCAGCAACTCCGTTCGCCCGGACTCCTCATCCGTGCGCGTGTGCCGGACGACCGTCAGGATGCCCATCACCGCCAGAAACACCGCTGTGATCACGATGGTGCGCCATGCCGTATATCCACCCGCGTTGCCGAGGTTTCCGGACGGCCCGAGGAGCAGCGCAAACGCGGGGTTCGACGCGAGTGTTACGCCCAAGGTCGCCCGATCCGCCAGCGTCGGATAGAGGGAGTCGTAACTTGCGTAGGTCACCACCGGCATGAGCGTGATCCCCAGGACCCATGCCACGAGCCGCATGCGATCCAGCCGCAGGGCGTGGCGCACGAGGATCACGAACCCGGTCAGCGCATCGGTCACGTAGGGGCGTCCGAGTACTCGCGCAGGAAGAGCTCTTCGAGGGTCGGGGGCTGAGTGACCAGCGAGATCAGGCCACATGCCACGAGGCGTCCCATCACGTCGTTCAGGGCGGGTGTCTCGACCTCGCAGCGCAGACGGTTCTCGTGGATCAGCACGTCGTGCATCGCCGGCCAGGTGGCCACATCGTTGGGCATGCGCTCGAGCGTGGCGACGATACTGGTACGGGTGATCCGGCGGAGCTCGTCGAGGGTGCCGCGCTGCACGACGCGCCCCTGTCGCAGGATGCTTACCCGGTCGCACAACGCCTCCACCTCAGAGAGGATGTGGCTGGAGAGCAGAACTGTGCGCCCCTGGATCTTGGCCTCCTCGATGCACTGCTGGAAGACCGACTCCATCAAGGGGTCGAGACCCGAGGTCGGCTCGTCGAGAATCAGCAGCTCGACATCGGACGCGAGCGCCGCGACAAGGGCAACCTTTTGCCGGTTGCCCTTGGAATAGCTGCGGCCCGTCTTGGTCGGATCAAGCTCGAAGCGCTCGAGGAGCTCCCGCTTGCGCTGCGGGTCGAAGCCCCCGCGCAGGCGACCCAACAGGTCGATGGCCTCACCGCCACTGAGTTGGGGCCAGAGGCCGACCTCCCCGGGGACGTAGGCCAGGCGACGATGCAGAGCGACGGTATCGCGCCACGGGTCGCCGTCGAGCAAGGTGACCTCGCCTTGGTCGGCGTGGAGCAGGCCGAGCAGGACCCGGATCGTGGTGGACTTACCCGATCCGTTCGGACCCACGTAGCCGTGGACTTCGCCCGTTGAGACCTCGAGATCGAGTCCATCGAGTGCGTGGGTCTTGCCAAACGACTTGTGGAGACCGCGAATGACAATGGCGCTGCTCAGAGGATGTCTCCAGACGGATCGGCGTCGTGCGGTTCCTACGATATTGGGAACAGCGTGACCTCGTGCGCCGCGCACTCGAAATCCTGCCGCCGGTGCGTCGATCGCTGCGCGCCTGGGCTCGGCGGCGCGCGTCGATCTCGCGCAGGCCGAGGCGACGCTGACTCTCCTCGCCGGTGGGGACCGCACGCAGGTCGCGCGCACCCTCAACTCGTTCTTGCACTGTTGCGTTGATGTCGATCGCATTGGACGCTTCGTCTGCGTCGATGCCGGGTTGTCGCCCGATGATCGACAT
>JADGPH010000072.1 GCA_017882555.1 Thermoleophilia bacterium | reverse complement strand
GGGCATCGAGACGTTCTTTGAGGAGACGCTCGAGCGAGCGTACGATCTCACGCAGGAGTGTCCGGACAACCTCGCGGAGGTCGGCGCTCGATATGCCGAGGCGGCACCCCGATATGGCATGGAGTTCCTTCTGGACGCCTAGCCGCATCGACCGGTGTGGCCCAGGCGCGGGACTTTGCCGCGTTCTGAGCGCGACGTCGTGGGGCCATGCGGTCTTTCCGCTCAAGAACACGCAAATTCGCCCGACGTATTGTGCGGGAGGCTCGTATGCCGCCCATGGGGATCGCCCACGCCGGAAGGATCCAGCTGTCGGGTCATCGTATGTGGAATCCGTCGGTGCCCACGCCTAGGGTCAGCCAAGGCAAATGGGGGGCCACGGTCAGCCACCGATAACCGCCCGGCTGTGGTGGCTACTCTGAGCTGATCAGGTTCTCGGCCTCATCCGGGATCCGTTGGACGGACAGGGAGAGCGGAGGGACTTCAAATGGCAGAAGGCGTCGGTGAGCGGCTCGCGCGAGCGTTGGCTGATAAGAACGCCGCCGGACTCAAGGCGCCCCTTCGGTCCGACGTGGACTTCCGGGCGATGACGCCGGGAAGGTTCTGGGAGGCGACCGATGTCGATGTCATCGTCGAGACGACCATGCTCGGCACGTGGTTTGCGCCCGAGAGACGGATCACTGAAATCCTTGCCGTTGAGATCGGCAGCGTCGGTCCGCTCGATCGTGTCGGCTACCGGTTCAAGGTGGAGCGCCCCGATGGCGAATTCGTCATCGAACAGCAGGCGTATTTCGAGACTGATGGCGAAACGATCTCGTGGTTGCGGATCATGTGCTCAGGGTTCCTTCCCGCCAGCTAGCGGCGCAACTTGCGAAGCCACCGTCGATCTCGCCGTGACGAGAAGGGTGTCCGGAGGATCGCGAGGCTATGAGACCGCACCGTCGCTCGACGCCTCCGCACCGTCGCTTGTGCGCCTGCTCGTGTACCCGGAGTCCGCGTTGATCGAGGTCGGGGTCGGTCGCGAAGAGGACGACTTTATGGTCGTGGACGCCGTGGACCATGAAGGTGCCAGGACCCTTATCTAGTCGGGCGCTATTTATGGTTCACTGATCGCGCTTGCGGAGGATTTCCTAGTTGAACGGTCCGTCCAGCTTGTTCCCCCTCGCGGTCGGGTTCTTGTCGCTCCGCATGGTCGGTTTAGACTCCAACTTTGGGCGGTGCAGCGCTTCGGGAAGCTCACGACTGGTCGATCGGCTTGCGACCGGAACGGCGCCCACGGGGTCGATCGAGACCACCGGAGCGAACCGCGAATGCTCTTGGCGGCTCTTCACGAAACGGATCCGCCCACACGTGCTCTCCGAGACAGCGCCGCGAAGACCTCGCGAGCCGTGCCACGCCCGGATGCTGCTCCCGGTGCTGATCGATGCCGGCAGACTCTCCGAGCACCCCAAGGGAGACTCTGTTACCCGCCCGTGCGGTCGACGAGGGGAGGACGGCATCCATCGCGGAAATCCCCCATACCCAACGTGCTGTCACAGTGAGTTACCTCGTCACGTAGGACGAGGTCGCCCCGTAACTCGGAGAACCTACGGACGGCGGTCCAGTGTTGAACTCAGCTGGCGGGCGCGCGTAGCTGCTGCATCATGGCCATCGCGTCGAACACGCCCCAGTGCTCGTGCACGAGGCCGTCGTCTGCAAAGCGCATGATGTCGATCAATTGTACGTCGACGGGCCTGCCGGTGGCCGGTATTCCCATGAACTCAGCCTCGTGCGTCCCAGTGAACCGCGCCCGGGCGACGATCTTGTCACCGCCGTCGACGACGTCCTGCATGGTCATGGCGAAATCGGGAAACGCCGCGATCTGCATACGAAAGAAGGCCTTGACGCCCTCCCTTGTGGGACCGCCGGCGGGAAGCTCCTCATGCTCGATGAAGTCGTCGGCCAAGAACTCGCCGAAGGCGTCGATGTCGTGGGCGCTGATGAGGTCGTACATGCGTCGAAGCGTGGCCGTGTGATCCATTCCCACTCCCCTTTGCGTCTGCCCGGCCCGTGACGCAACCGGCACGGTGTCCCGACCGTCCGGCCGAGCCGATCAGCCCTCGGCCACCGCGGTCACGGGGCTCGGCGCGACTATACCGGGTGGCGGCATCCCGGCCACCGTGAACGGACGCGTTCCGTCGTTCCGACGGATCCGCCTCCTGGCTCAGCTGATCTACGTATTGACAGGGTCCTCGGTCGGCACGACGACGACGAGATCGCGCCCGATCGACACGGCCAGCCTGGCCGGCTGCTGATGGCCGACGATAGGCCTGAACTGGCGGTCGGCCTCGAGCATCCCGGCGGCCATCCAGCGAAGAGCCATCTCGCCCGACCTATGACGTCCTCGTCCCGGGCGCCCAGTCCCAGACGCACGCGAGGGACGAGCCGCGCGGGCGTGCCGATCAGCTGACTCAGCGGATCGGCGGGTGCTGTGGAGCTCATATGTCTTATCGATGGTCGGTCGTGGGTCGGGCAAGGAGCCGTCTAGGGGTACCGCCGGCGCTTGGGCGAACGACTCCGAGGGGCAGTCGCGTGGCTGCCCCTCGGCACGGTGCTTATCGTGCTGAAAGCTCACGTGTGGCGTCCGGGACCTCGATACGGCGACCCGAACGCACCGCACCCTCACGTGTGGCGTCAGGGACCTCGATAAGTCGACCCGAACGAACGTCATACACGTACCCGTAGACCGGGATGCGACCCGGAACCAGCGGGTGGTTGCGGATCCGGCGTACGTCTTCGACGACAGCCTGCTCGCGGTGCGAGACGGTCAGCCAGTCGATGTAGTTGCCCTCGCTCGAGCCCGGGCCCGTGCCGACGTCGTAGAAGCCATCCTCACCGAGGGCGGCGGTATCGAGGCTGTTCTCCAGCAGGCCTCGAATGACCGTGTCGGTGAAGAACTCCATTCCACAGTCGGTGTGGTGGATGACAAACCACTCCTTGGTGCCGAGCAGTTTGTAGGAGATGACCAGCGAGCGGATCGCATCGTCGCTGGCACGGCCGCCGGCGTTGCGGATCACGTGGGCATCGCCTTCGGCCAGGCCCGCATACTTGGCCGGATCCAGGCGAGCGTCCATGCAGGTCAGAATGGCGAAGCCGCGCGCGGGGGGCAGCGCAAGCTCGCCCTTGGACCCGAAGCCAGTGGCGTATTCCTGATTCGCCGCGAGAACCTCACTGAGAACAGTCGACACGGTAATCTCCTTAATTCATTGGGGATTACTGAGTATACCGCCCATGTCGTTGCGTGCCCAGGGTCTCCGGCGCGCAGCGCATGAAGCCCGAAGCATCGAACCAAGGCAACGGGCAACCTGCCGGGCGCTCGTTACGGGCGCAGCTCGCATGGGAACAGATTGTGAACAGCACCGTGTCGCAGGTCGTGTGGCCCAGTCACGAGCGACGAGTGTCCCGAGGGCATGGATTGTGACGATATACAGGATGTAGATGCGACAGTTCACACATGGCACGTCATCGCACCCGTCGGAATACTCAGCTCGATCGGCTGGGGGGCACTGGTTCGGGCGCCGTCGCGCCCACCTCATCGGAACCCCACTTCATGAGCGGGGTTTCGGCGCCTTGTGGTCCTGGTCTCAGCGGCCCCTAAGTGACGGGCGCCACGGCGGGTCACGCGAGCTATTGTCGACGTAGACCAAGAACGAACTGGGGGGGCGACATGAGTACGCGGATTGATCCACCTGACGACGAACGAGATCCGCTGACCCGTGAGGAACCTTTGCCGGAGACCGGGTTGAGCGTCGACGGTGTGTATTCCGATGACCTCGTCGACCCAGCGATGGCACCGGTGATAGAGGCTGGAGGGGGCGTCGCAGAGGGATTCGAACAGGCTGAGGCTCTGCTCGTTGACCATGCCACCCAAGAGGGGCTTGATGCCACCATCCACATTCTCCGCGATGCTGGTGCGGTGGAGGAGGAACCAGACCGTGGAATCTACGGCGAGGCGGACCATGAGCGGTCCAGTGAGCGGGAGACTGACTAGCGTGAGGCCGGCCACCTGAGGGCGCCTTCCCGCGGACGGCCATGACATCGATGGCGTGCCGGGCCTTTGCCCTCCGTGCCCGATGCGACGCTGGTGTCGGTCGGGTCATCGACGCGCCGCGGCTCGTCCCTCGCGCCTTATCTGGCCGGCCGAGCGATTCGAGCTGTGGCTTGACCGACTCTCTGCCCAGACGGACCCCCGTGGGTCAGTTGTTCGGTCAGGAACCGTCCGTTACAGTGATTCGACCCGGTTCCCAAGCCTAATGAGCATCTCGCGGTGGAGATCAGCGACACCCGGACGCCAGGAGGACCCACCGCCGTACGCGTGCGGGAACATGCCACGGCGCTCGCTGCGGTCGTGGAGGATTTGGGGGCAGAGCTCTCGTTGGGGCCGCTGCTCGAGCGGATTCTCAACCGTTCGATACGCCTTCTCGGCGGTGACGCAGGGTCGATCTGCCTGGTCGACGAGGTCAAGGGCGTATATCGCAAAGAGGCTGACCTCGGCGTCGCATGCCAGTCAGGGCAGGTGTTTCCGCTCACCGAGGGCGTAACCGGTGCGGTCGTCGCCCAACGAGGGTCGGTGATCTTCGAGGACTACGGCGAGGTGCCGGGCGGCCATGCAGCAGTGGCGGATCGGGTGTCGCTGCGGGGTGTGATCGGCGTCCCAATCTGGTGGAGGACCGCGATCATCGGCACCTGCGTCGTGTTCAGTAGGAACCGAGACCGGGTGTTCTCGGCCGACGATGCCGAGCTGCTCGAGCTGTTTGCCAATCACGCCGCGCTCGCGATCACCTACGCCAGGCTGCATGAGGCGGCGGACGCCAACGCTCGAGCTGAAGCCGCGGCCGAAGAGCGCAACCGCATGGCTCGCGAGGTGCACGACACCGTGGCCAAGGGTCTCGTCTCCGTGCTGCTACAGGTGCGATCCGCAGAGGCGTCACTCGCAGGGAAACGCATGGACGAGCTTGGGGCCGCCCTCAGCGAGGCAGGGGCGGCCGCGCACTTCGCTCTCGAGGAGACACGGCGCAGCGTGCTGGGGCTCGCGCCGTCCCCCCTCGAGGGTCGCTCCCTCGAGGAGGCGTTGGAGCGCGAACTGGCCTGGGCGACGCGCACCGGAGCGGCGAACGTTCGTCTCGTGGTCGCCGGTGAGCGAACCCCCCTGCCTGCCGACTTTGCCCACGCGCTGTTCAGAATCGTCCAGGAGGCGCTCACCAACGCGCTCCACCACGCCAATGCTCGCTCGGTCCGGATCGGGATCGTGTACTCGCCCTCCGCGGTGACCCTGCTCGTCCAAGACGACGGCGGCGGTTTCGATACCACCGCGGTCGAGCAGGCCAGCGCGCTCGAGGGCATCGGGCTGCGCGGCATGGAAGAGCGGGCCCACCTGATGGGTGGGACATTGGAGGTGGACTCAACGCCGGGCTGGGGAACGCGTGTCCGCGCCCACCTTCCGCACCGTGGAGCGGGCCCCCCTGTCTCCGCCCCGACCCGGGTTCGCGTTCTGATCGCAGATGACCATGAGGCCATTCGGATTGGTATCGCGCGCCTGCTCTCCGATGCCGAGCCGACGATTGAAGTCGTGGGACACGCAGCATCGGGGCGCGAGGCTTTGGCGATGTGGCGGGAACGTCTGCCGGACGTCGTCCTCATGGATCTCCGCATGCCAGACGGCGACGGGGTCCAGGCGATCACGTGGATCCGAGGCGAGGATCCGGAGGCGTCGATCGTCGCGCTGACGGCCTTCGACCACGACGAACTCGTTTCGGGGGCTCTCCGAGCGGGCGCGCGCGGCTTCCTCGGGAAGGACGCGTCCGGGGCCGAGATGGCGCGCGCCGTGCTTGCCGCCGCGCGTGGCGGCGCCCTGCTCGGGGGCCGGGCCGTAGATCGGCTGCAAGCCCACCTCAACGGCGCGGTTGCACTGTCTGTGCGAGAACGGGACGTCTTCGCCCTCCTCGAGCGCGGTCTCACCGATCGGCAGATCGCTCGCGCGCTCACCATATCGGTAAAGACGGTCGAGAAGCATGTGGGCTCCATCCTCCGCAAGACCGGCGCACAGAACCGGACTGAGGCGGCAAGTCGCGCGCGGGAACCGTCCCCTCGATAGAGGCTATCCCCCACCCGGTAACGGGTAGTCCTCCCAATGGTGCGTTGTTGTCGGCTGTCGTAACTTCAGAGGCGTTCCGACGAGCGGGAGGACAATTCCGTGCCCATCGTCTCCCTGAAGGACATCCTCGACCACGCCTTCGCGGAGCGATACGGCGTTGCGGCCTTCAACGTGGTCAACGACTTGACCATCGACGCCGTCATCGCGGCCGCTGAGGAAGTCCGCTCTCCGCTTATCGTCCAAACCTCCGTCAAGACCGTGAACTCGATGGGCGCGGACGTGCTCTACCAGTTGTTTCGCGCGATCGCAGAGCCCGCGCGCGTACCCGTGACGCTCCACCTGGACCACTGTCCGGACCGGGAAGTCGTGACGAGGTGTCTGCAGACCGGCTGGAATTCCGTGCTCTTCGACGGCTCGGCGCTGACCGTCGAAGAGAATACGCGCCAGACGATCGAGGTGGTGGCTGAGGCTCGCCGCCATGGCGCGCACGTCGAGGGCGAAATCGAGGGCGTCCGAGGTGTCGAGGACGGAATCGGTAGCGACGATGCCCCTCAGGTCTATCCGATCGAGGAGGCCGTGGCCTTTCTCGAGGCCACCGAGGTGGACTGCTTCGCTCCAGCGATCGGGACGGCCCACGGCGTGTACGCGACCGCGCCGATTCTCAACCCGGAGCGGGTGACCCAACTGGTGGCGCGGAAGGCCCTTCCGATGGTGCTCCATGGCGGTACAGGCCTGAGCGCGACCGCCTTTCAGGACCTGATTGCGCGCGGTTGCGCGAAGGTGAATATCTCCACCGCGCTCAAGGTCACGTTTCTCGACGCCACGCGCGAGTTCCTGGCGGACAACCCCACCAAGCAGGATCCGCCGTCGCTCTTTCGACACCAGCGGGCCGCCGTGAAGGCGATGGCAGAGGAATATCTGAACGTATTCGGGAGCGCAGGGAAGGCCTGGTGAGGGCGCTGATATTCGACTGCGACGGTGTGCTCGCCGACACCGAGCGGGATGGACATCTTCCCGCGTTCAACCAGACGTTCGCCGAGTTCGGGCTCCCCGTCCACTGGTCCGAGCAGGAATACGGTGACAAGCTGACCATCGGCGGGGGCAAGGAGCGGATGGCCAGCCTGCTCACACCCGAGTTCGTGCGCCGGGCGGGTCTGCCAACAGACCCCGCCCGTCAGCACGAGCTGGTCGCGGTGTGGCATGCGCGCAAGACGGCCATCTACACGGAGCGCGTTGCGGCCGGTGCGCTTCCTGCGCGACCTGGAGTACGTCGATTGATTGCCGAGGCCCTTGACGCTGGCTGGGCACTCGCCGTCGCATCGACCTCGGCTGAACAATCTGTGCGAGCGGTACTGGAGCACGTTGCGGGTCGGCAAGACGCCGGGCGTTTCGCCCTCGTGCTGGCCGGCGACGTGGTACCACACAAGAAGCCCGCACCAGACATCTATCAGCTCGCCCGGGAACGGCTGGGGCTCGAGCCATCTCACGCACTGGTCATCGAGGACTCCAGGAATGGACTGGAGGCGGCCTCGGGTGCCGGGCTCCGGTGCGTGATCACCGTGAACGCGTACACGAGAGACCAGGATTTCAGCGGCGCGGCCTTGGTCGTGAGTTCGCTCGGCGACCCCGGCGGCGAACGCAGCCGGGTACTGGCCAACCGATCCCGAGCCGCTCCGGGCGATTGGGTGAGCCTCGCGGACCTCGAGGTCTGCATTGAGAGCCCTCGTGGTGCACCAACGGCCCGACGTGAGGAGGTGTGATGGCACAGGAAGGCTTCGACGGAATTGAGCTGGTAGTACGAACGATGGCCCAGACCGCCGTGGACAATGAGACGTACTTCTCGGAGCTGGACGCCGTTGTGGGCGACGGCGACTTCGGGTACTCGCTGGCCCGCGGATTCGAGATCGTGCTTGCGACGTGGGACGACCTTGACCGGAGCGATGCGGCCACCTTTCTCCGGAAGGTGGCCGTGATCATCACGAGCCGCGTCGGGGGAACATCGGGCCCTTTGTGGGGGACCGCGTTCATGAGGGCCGCTGCGGCGGCGGGATCGGACCGCATCGGCGCCGCCGAAGCACTGGCGATGTTGCGTGCGGCCATCACAGGCATCAAGGAACGCGGGCAGTCCGACGTGGGAGACAAGACGCTTCTCGATGCCCTCGTACCCGCCGTCGACGCCCTCGAGGGCTACTTGGCGGCTGGACAGGGCGCGGCGTCGGCCGTCACGGCCGCGGCCAAGGTAGCTCGAGCCTCCGCGGAGGGCACAAGCTCGATGCTCGCCAAGCGAGGGCGGGCCGCCTACACCGGTGAGCGCAGCATCGGGAGCCCCGACGCCGGCGCGATTGGAGTCGCAGTGATGTTCGAACAACTCGCCGGCGCATGGCCCGGATGACCAAGCAGCCCGGCGAAAAACCGACCACGCGAGGAGAGGCACCACGATGAAGAAGTTCGTCAACGACCCCAAGGACTTTGTCCCGGAGATGCTCAGGGGAATCGCGCTCGCCAATCCGGCAACGCTCAGGTATGTGCCCGAGTACAACCTCATCATGCGGGCTGACGCCCCGAGCGAGAACAAGGTGTCGATCGTGCAAGGCTCGGGGTCTGGTCATGAGCCCGCCCACGTCATGATTGTCGGAAAGGGCATGCTCGACGCCGCGTGCCCCGGCGACGTGTTCTCGGCTCCCCCGATGGACTACGTGCTCGAGACGACCAAGCTGCTGAACTCCCCAAAGGGTGTACTGCATATCATCAACAACTACACGGGCGACCGTATGGCCTTCGATATGGGCCGGGAAATGGCCGAGGCAGAAGGGATACGGATCGGCACGGTCATCGTCGACGACGATGTCGCCGTGAAGGACTCAACATGGACCGTGGGACGGCGAGGTGTCGCTGGCAACTTCTTCGTGATCAAGGCTATCGGCGCCGCGGCAGAGAAGGGTGCCGAGCTCGACGACCTCGTCGCCCTTGGGAACAGGGTCAATGCCGTATCCCGGACGATGGGCATGGCGCTCACCTCGTGTACGCCACCCGCCAAGGGGTCACCGCTATTTGACCTCGGTGACGATGAGATGGAGATGGGCGTCGGGATCCACGGTGAGCCCGGGCGGAGGCGCGAAAAGTTGGCCTCAGCAAATGAGATTGTCGACGAGCTCCTTGAGGCCGTCGCCTCAGACCTCCCATTCAAGAAGGGCGACGATGTCGCGCTCATGGTCAACGGTCTCGGCGGCACCCCCATCAGCGAGCTCTACCTTGTGTATGGGCGGGCACATGCACAGCTGACCGCACGCGGGATCAACGTCCGTCGCAACTACGTCGGCGAGTACTGCACCTCGCTCGACATGGCCGGATGCTCGCTCACCCTCGTTCGGCTGGACGAGGAGCTGTCCTCCCTGCTGGAAGCGCCCGCGGAGATCCCCAACCGGATCTTCTGAGACTGGTAGGCCGGAGGTCGGTGGGCCAGCTGCGGCGGACCGACCTCCGGCGGCGCATGACACCGGGGTGATGTCGCGACAACGACGCCCGGTGGCATCAGGGCTTGCGGTGCTGCTGCACCGCGTGCGGGGCGGTGGTCACGAAAATGACAATCGTTAATGCCAGCAACTGCCACATTCGGTTCGGGACCTGGCCAGCTTCGGGCACCTCGCGATTCATTCCACGGTGGCGCTCATGGGCGACACGTTGGCCAAGCGTTGACGCTAGCCGGGCATGGTCTGGAGCGCCACGAACGCTGAGCCGGGGAAGATGAGTGCGAAACTCGTCAAGGAGCCGGCGATCGCCCGCCCGCTGGGCAACACACTCGCGCCTCGCGTGGAATGCGCGCCACCAGATGTGCAACTGGTCGGCGTACATGTTGAGCTCGTGAGATCAACATGGTCAACCAAGGCATGGCGCCCCCGACATTGGCGTGCGTGCGATTTGTGGGGCTGGTGCCCTGCGCACGGCGACGAGCGAGCACGCTGCGCCCGACAGCCGGTCAGGCCAGGAGTCGCCCGACAGGACGCCGGTGGGTGGTACGGCCGCCGAGGTGCCTCGGCGAGCGCTCTTGGCTTACGTAGAGACCGACACCTGCGATCGTCAACAAGTCGTCGATGGGCAGGCAGTCACCAAGAGATCCAGGGACGGAACCCACGTATCCCTCGCCTCGCAGGCCAACTCCCACGCCTCGCGCGTCGCGCGATCCCAATCCAGCGGCACGAAAGTCGGTGCCCGTGTTGGAGTCCTTTTTCGGGGTTCAGAAGTCAGCACCCAGCGGCGATACTCCTGCTGGCGTAGCACGTCGCGCTGGGGGGCCGGGGTCCACATCGTTGTCATTTCAGCTCCTCCTCCGTAGAGAGGTACAGGCAGATATGATCTATGTGCATTTCGACTTTAGCTCGATTTGGCCAATCGTGCCCAAACGGGCGCGGGAGATCGACAGACCTACCAGATCCATCCGGGCCGTACGTGGTGTCGATTGCCAAGAGATCAATGCGGAGCTGACTCGGTAGGTGGGATCCCTGCACGGTCGACGGCGTGGCCTGCGAGCGCATTGTCACCGTATTCCCGGGCGTCGCTCCTTCGCGCACGAAGCGATCGAATCCGGTCGACCGGGTGTCCTGCGCCTCGACGAGCGCGAGGGAGTCTCCCACCGGGGCGCGTGCGGTCAGTCGCGGTCCGCGGGATCCCCTGTTTCTCGAGGTGCGCCCCCGCGACGATCAGCCGGGAGATTGCTCGTTACGGCTGCAGACGGTGGTACCGCGCCGTGGTGGCAGGCGACCCGGTCTGGTGAGAAGCGAAGCGACCCAGAAGATGCGCCACGGCCACCAACGAGCAGCTGAACGGCGATCTCGTCGATTCTCTGCTCGGGACCTAACGGCCTCTGAGGATCGAATCCAACGAATCGCGTCGCTCACGACTGGACAAGTGAGTAATTTCCACGGCTGGGCCGTGCGAAGCGTGAGCGACCACTCGCTCCGGCAACCTCGCCGGGGCGAGTGGACTTGACCGATCCCCACCGACCCCGAATGCCGAGGCGCGCCTCGAGTGCCATGTGGATCTCCACGGGTGATATCGGCAGATCGCCCGCAGCACGAATGTCAACGATACGAATCAGGATGGTCCTGGGCCTGCCCGGCGGGAGACGCGCGTCGATCTTGCTCGACCCGAAGGCTCGCCGTCAATCACTTGGGTCAGCTTGGCGAGTATCTCCCGCAGACGATGGTTCGGTCGCGTTCCACTAGACCCCATCAGGGGGACCATATGGTGCCGATCCACCAAGACGCGCTTCTGGCCCCTGGCAGATTGGCGGCGGGTCGTGACGACGAGCGGACCGTGCTCGCGATCGCCTGTTCGCGAGCCCGAGCTGCGTCAGCCCGTGGCGGAAGATTGGGCGGCGTCCGCGACGGCGGCGTCCGCGTCCGTTCGTCACAAAGCAGCCTCGCGCGGCTTCTGATGAGTCTAGGATCGGTGGGCGGATCATGCGCGGTTATAACGTCTATTGGCAGGTTTCAGCGAAAGGGGTATCGCCATGCCGACTCCGGGCGATGCGCGGCGGCGGATCCTGGTCGTCGCCAACGAGACAGCTGCAAGCGCGGCGGTTGCCAACGAGGTGCGTTCACGCGGAGGAGCCGCAGACATCCTTGTGGTGGCCCCCCTGACCCCGCCGCCGGTCAGCGAACGGTCCTCCGCCTCCGAGCCGGAGGAGAGGCTCGCCGAGGCGAAGATCCGGCTGCGCATGGCGCTTGACGCGTTCGCTGACGTTGGTTTGAACGCCCGGGGCGAACTGGGCGACGCCGACCCCGTGCGGGCACTTGATGATGTGGTCGGTCGTTTTCGCCCCGATGAGCTCATCATTGCAACGCATCCCCAGGAGCGCTCGCAGTGGCTCGCGCAAAATGTGGTGGAGCGCGCACGGGAGCGCTTTGGGCTGCTGACCACACATGTGGTCGCCGATTTGGACGAGGAGCGATGGGAGGGCGAGGGCGGCGCAGTGGGGACCGACCTGGGCTGAAGCGATTCACGGGCTGAGGGATGACCGCGACGAACTCGCAGCCGCCTATGTGCGGAGTGGAGCCGGGGTGGAACCGGCCCGCCGTCACGGTCGCCTCAAGTGCTCCGAAGACCCCGCCCGCGTTGGGCAAGTGTCCGGCTCTGCGCCGATCCGCGCGGCGACCGATCTCGCGGGGTGGGCATGACGGTTATCTTGAGGTGAGCTCCCGGCGGGTCGGCCAGCCGAGGTGGCCCCCGGCCGAGCGTGATGGTGGCGAACGTGCGGTGATGGTGCGGGATCCCCGGGAGGCGCGCGGATTCGCCGAACGGTGTTTGTGGCGGTGTGGAGCTATACTCTCCTGCACACCGTAGAGTGACAAGGAGCCGGGCATGTCATCGTTTGCTGGGACCCCCGCCGATCAGCTTCAGGCCGTGATCGCGGCCGTTCAGAAGACACCATTTGAGGGCGTGGGCGCGGCCCTCGAGGCGCAGCTCAAAGCGATCGACGACTGGGAGGCGACGGTCCGGGAGAATCCCGCACTGCTGGCGTCCGCACAGGTTGCGCGAGCGCAGCTGCAGGCCCAGCAGCGCATGCTTGACGTGTTGCGGCGCGAGAGCGAGGTCGTCGCGCAAGCGATGCTCAACGCGGCCCGCGTGATGGGTGTGCCATCTGCGCCGTTTGGCGGATAAGCGAGACCGTCCGGGTTGAAGTAAGCAGGTTGCGCTCGCGGGGCCACGAGGGCTGCGATGGGCCCAACTACGGAATGCCAGCACATGGGGGTGCGTCCGCACCACTCCGGCGTCGACGCGAGTCGTTTCGCCCGATCGTCGTCGGTACCTTCTGTCCCGTCGTGGAGCAGCGAGCGTGCGATCGGGCGAGCGGCGGTGCGCACGCGGCCCCAACCACCCAACCGAGGACGCGTACGGTCACGGCATGGATCGCCCACCCGCATCGCGCGCCCGGCAGTTTCGCGACCGACCTTCTCGATAGGCTGCTCGACCATCACGTCAGCGGTGCACGTTGATGCGGCCAGAGCTTTTCAGTGTTGTCCGCCCGGCCGTCGGTGGGTCAGGATCCCGGGGGGCGCCAGACGGTCTGGCGCACACATCCGGCCGCGCCAGAGGACCACGTCACAAGGCTTGGCGACGTGCCGATCTGCTGTCCGTACGCGTCGACGGCAAACGGGCCGAGGTGCGTGTCCATGCGCAAACTGCGGGCGGCGTCCCATAGCGCGTCCGGTTCGCTAGTACCGGCGGCCTCCAGCGCGGCTGCCGCAACCATGCCGGCGGCCGCGGCTTCTGCGGCGGGATAGTCGGCGTCCCGGGGGAGTGGAAACGGCGGCCGGGCCCCGTCCGGTGGCCATTGCGACGGGCCAATCCAACCCTCAATGGCGTTCCCGATGTATCGCTCGGCTGCCGCGACACCGCACGCCACGAGCGCGACGACCACCGGCACTCCGCGAAGCGCGTTGCCGAGTGCGATGTCGTCCTCGAGGCGCCCGCATCCTACGATCGCTTGCGCGCCGAGTG
>JADGPH010000071.1 GCA_017882555.1 Thermoleophilia bacterium | reverse complement strand
GGCACCCAGCCCAGGGTGTCCTCAGCGGCGTGCTGCAGCCGCGAGTGTTTGACATAGGGGTCGAAGTACGCGACATCTACGTATTTGGCCCCTCGGCGGTAGGCGGCGTCGGCGATTGCCCGGGTGAGCTCCTCCTTGCCAGGGTTCGAGGAGATGCCGACGATTTGTCCGGGCTGCACGTTAGCCCCGTGACCGGCCAAGAGCTCTGCGAGGGGATCGAGGTACTTCGAGCTGGGGATGGTGCCCTCCTCATGTGCTGCGGGACCCCGCCAACCTATCGTGCGCGTCCGTGGGCGTGGGGTGAGGTCCATCGCGACTGTACGCTCGACAAGTATGCATTCAATGATAACTTTCGATCCCATGGCAGCATCTACGCGAATGTCCGGCACGGCGCGGCGTGGCCTGATCATCGAGGCGGCGACGCGCCTGTTTGCCCAGCGAGGCTTCGCGGGGACGACGACCGACGACATCGCACGCAGTGCCGGGATCTCGCAGCCGTATGTGATCCGACTGTTTGGGACCAAGCACGCCTTGTTTGTGGCCGTCGTCGATCACGCCTTTGATGTGGTCGCCGACGCGCTTGCCCAGCTGCCACGGGGCTTGGGCCCCGGTCAGCGTCTGGCGGCCATGCAAGACGTATATCGCGAGATCGCCGACGAGCGCGAGATCGCCCTGGTGATCGTTCAGGCCATCGCGGTCGCGACCGACGATGCACCGGTGCGCGCGGTCGTCCAAATGCACGTGCGGGCCTTGCATAAGGCCGCATGGTCAGCGGCCGGTGGCGATACCGATCATGTGCGCGAGTTCTTTGGGTTGGTGATGCTCCTCAACGTGGTGGCCGCGATCGACGTGCCGGAGCTGCTCGGTCCGGACTGGTAGCGGCGATCGCAGACCGGTTGGGCGTCAGGTGGACGACCTACCGGAACGTTCGGCGGTTGTCAGGCGCCGGAGTGCCT
This sequence comes from Thermoleophilia bacterium, assembly GCA_017882555.1. GTDB lineage: Bacteria > Actinomycetota > Thermoleophilia > Miltoncostaeales > Miltoncostaeaceae > CAITWD01. The sequence goes on along the minus strand of JADGPH010000071.1, from coordinate 10,456 downwards.
GGATGCCGAGTGCGGCGAGGACTGCGATGACCACGACGGGGATCCATTTCTGGAAGACCGGCAGTGGACCCCAGACGACCAGGACAACGAGGACGGCGGCGGGGATCCCGAATGCGTAGAGCGGATTGATGATCCAGGGCGCCAATCGGCGGCGGACCTCCGACGGAACGCGACCGACGCCGGCGAGCCAGACGCCAACCACGAGCACGATGGCACTCACCAAAACGGTCAGGTTGGTCGTGCCGAGGACGTCGGTGGCGATGTACCAGGCGTTGATCAGGGCCGGCCGCGCGTCCACGTTGCCCGCGAGGCTGTTCACGATCTCGGTACCGAGGATGCGACGGACCACGACCAAGATCAATGTGGCGAGCAGGATCCCGATCGCCGACCACAGGAGCGTCCGGCGCCGAAAGCCGTCGGCGAGCCAGATAGCCAGCGCCAGCAGCACCACCACGATCACGGGCGCCCAAATCGACAGCGCATGCAGGATGCGTGCGGCGGTCTGGAGCGTTGACAGTTGCGTGGTGGTCATGATGTCGAGCTGGCCCGCACTGGCGGGCAGAAGGCGCTTCGCGGCAGCTCCGAGCCCCGCTGTCTCGGCGACCTGGAGCAGCACCGGGTGCAGATCGAGGACGATCTGGCCGTTGTTGAGCTGGGCGAACTTGGTCTGGTTGTCGATCAGCCGGACAAACGCGTCGTGTGCCTTCACGGAGGCCTCAACCCACAGGTTCTGAACCGGCGTGGTGGCGAGCAGGCGGTCGGCGGCTTGCACGGCCGCCTCCCGCAGCCCGCTCGTCACTGCCGGTGCAAAGTTCTGGAACTTGGGCGGCAGGGCACCGGAGATGGCGTTCTCGATGGCGGCGGAGTTGTAGAGCTCGTCCACGACGTACTGCGAGACCTGTCGTTGCACCGCAGGGTCCTGGATGATTTCCTGGCTGGTCGCGCGCCACGTCGGAGTGTCATAGACGACGGTGTTGAGCCAGATCGACAGGATGCTGACGATCACCATCAGCGATGCGACGCCGATCAGCAGTCCGACGACAAAACCGCGTCCTCGGACGTGGGCCGGAGCCGGCACACCGGTCACCGGATCCTCTTTTCGGTGAGGCCGAGCGTGCGGTGCTCACCCGCGTACACACGGAGATGCGCATGGGCTCCGGCCCGCGTGCACTGCGGTCTCACAGGATGATGTCCTTCGGCGTCCAGCCGCCGCGGCATCGAACAATCTGCATGGCGTTCGACGGCGCGGGGACGATGTCCACGTGGCACGGCGCGAGCTGCCACGCACAGATCAGCGGCGAGCCCCGCTCGCGTCGATGCTCGATGCGTGGATCAAACCAGCCAATGCGTCGCGGGGCGGGCGTGTTAGTCGACGTGCATCGAGTCGTGGGCGGTCGTGCCCGGGTGCTCGGCCGTATCGGCACTCAGGATCCCCGCGGCGAGCGCCACGCGCACGATGTCAGCGCGACTGGTGATGCGCAGTTTGTTCATCATGTTCGCGCGGTGGGTCTCCACGGTGCGTGGCGATAGGTGCAGGCGATTGGCGATCTCCTGGTTGCCATACCCCAGTGCCAACAGTTGCAACACCTCCCGTTCGCGATCGGTCAGCCCATCGAGCGGGTCGGGCAGAGCCGGCTGCGCCAAGGCGGCCCCGAGCGCCGGATGCAGGTATCGCTGGCCGGTCGCGACTGCCCGCAATGCATCCACCAGTTCTTCCTCGGCGGCGGTCTTGATCAGGTAGCCCTGCGCACCGGCGGCAAACGCGGCACGAACATCGTCGGCGGCGCCGAACATCGAGAGCATCACGACATGCACGTCCGGGTGGCGCTCACGAATGCTGCGGGTCCCTGCGATTCCGCCCATCCCGGGCATCTGCACGTCCATGACGATGACATCCGGGTGCGTCCGATCAGAGACGTGGAGGGCCTCCTCGGCGGATGCGGCCTCCCCGACGCACTGGATGCCCTCGGCGTGATCAAGGATCAGTCGAAGGCCCGTCCGCAGGACGCGGTGGTCATCGACGAGGAGAACGCGAATCGGGGGATTTGGCATCGGCGACAGCCCTCGGGGGGATCGGTTGCGCGGTCCGCATCATGGCACGGCACGCGGGCGTCCGTGACGCTTGCACGGTCTGCCAACGCTCTTATCTTGATTGCTGGTCTCACGGCGTTCCACGTACGCGTCCGTTCATGACCGAGTGTCATTGACGTGGTGGCGGACGAAAGCCGCCACCGATCGGGTGTGTAGAGTTCCGGCCATGACTGCCTCAACCGCATCGACTACCACTCTGCGCCGCGCCGTCTTCCCCCGGGTCAGCGTCCTCACAGATGCCGTCTTGGTCCTCGGAGGCGCGCTCTTCGTCGCATTGTTTGCACAAATCTCGATACCGCTCCCGTTCACGCCGGTCCCGATCACCGGTCAGACCTTCGCCGTCTTGCTCGTCGGGGGCGCCCTCGGAAGCCTTTGTGGTGTTGCCAGCATGTCGCTCTACATGCTGATGGGCATCGTCGGGCTTCCCGTCTATGCCAACCAGGCGCATGGCTTCGAGATCATCAAGGGGGCCACCGGTGGCTATATCGTCGGCTTCCTGGTGGCGGGACTGCTCGTGGGTTACTTGGCCGACCGGGGCTGGGATCAGAAGTTCTCCACGTCGGGGACGATGATGCTGACCGGCAACGTCATCATCTTCTTAGTCGGGCTCATCTGGCTTCAGCAGGTGCTGCATACGAGCCTGGCGGACACCCTCAAGTTCGGGCTCTACCCGTTCGTTCCGGGTGAGATCGTCAAGCTGTACTTGGCAGCGGCGCTGCTTCCCGGCGCATGGGCTCTCGTTCGACGCATTCGTAGCTAGCGGCGCGTGACCCGGTCGTTGCGGTGACCGAGGCCGCCGATCTGGTGATTGTTGGGGCTCGGGTCCGCACGCTGGACCCGAGCACCCCGTCGGCCAGCGCTCTCGCGACCCGTGGCGGGAAGATCATCGCGGTCGGGGACCGCCACGCGATCGCCGAGTTCCGCGGACCCCACACCGAGGTCCTCGACGGGAACGGCCGGGTGGTCGTCCCGGGGTTGGTCGATGCGCACGCCCACCCGTTGTGGGGAGCCCGCGCAACGCGCGATGCCGATCTGTCGGGGGCGCGTGATCTGGCCGATGCACTCCGGCGGCTTCAGATCGTGGCCGCCACACGGACGATCGGCGAATGGATCACCGCCCACGGCGCGCGGCGCGAGTGGTTCGTGCCGGCACCGACCGGGGCCGCGTTGGATGCGGCGGTCGGGGGTCGGCCGACGTTTGTGAGCTTTCTGGACGGACATGGAGCGCTCGCGACTCCCGCCGCGCTCGCGCGCGCCGGCATCACCGGGCCGAGGACGTTCGCCGATGCGTCGCAGATCGTCTGCGATGTCGACGGCACCCCGACCGGCGAGCTCCGTGAGCCGAGCGCGATGGAGTCGGTGCGGGTCCACATTCCGCCGCTCGCCCCAGCGCGTCGTCGTGAGCTCTACCGGGCGCAGTTCGCGCGCATGGCCGCATCGGGACTTGTGGGTGCGCACGTGATGGACGATTCCCCGGCTGACCTTGCTGATCTCGCCGCGCTCGAGGACGAGGGCGAGCTGGCGGTGCGACTCATGGTGTACCTGTGGCTGCAGCCCGAGATGGACGATGAGCAGATTGCCGAGGCGATCTCGCGTGCGCGCGGGTCGGGGCGACGCTGGAGCTCTGGTGCGGTCAAGTTTTTTCTCGACGGCGTAATCGACCAGGGCACGGCGTGGCTTGGTGCCCCCGATCTCACCGGCCACGGCACGGTGCCGAACTGGCCCGATCCGCAGCGGTACGCCGAGGTGGTGCGCAGGTGTGTCGGGGCTGGCTTGGGATGCGCGACCCACGCCATCGGCGACCGCGCAATCCGGACCGCGCTCGATGTCTACGCGTCGGTGCGTCCTGCAGATGCCCGCCAGCCGCCCTGTCGAATCGAGCACGTGGAGTTGTGCGATCCACGCGACGTTGCGCGGTTTGCCGCTCATGGGGTCATCGCCAGCGTCCAGCCGACCCACATCGCATCGGTCGCCGGAGATCCCGATTCGGCGTGGGTGGACCGGCTTGACGCGGCGCGGCGCGGCTGGGGATGGCCGTTCGCCGATCTGGCGCGCGCGGGTGCGGTCCTGGCGCTCGGCTCGGACTGGCCGGTCGCCGACCCGGATCCTCGCGTGGGCATGATGTGGGCACGGCAGCGTTGGGCTCACGGACGAACGGGTCCGGGGTACCGGGACGATCAGGTGCTCGGGGCCGCTGCGGCGCTCGAGGGATACACCCGAGGGCCGGCACGTGCGGCGGGCGATGCGCTCGGTGGTCGGATCGTCGTTGGCGCGCGGGCCGATCTCACGCTATTGGGCGCGGATCCGGTCGACTGCGCGGTCGGCGACCTTCCGCAGATCCCGGTGATCGCGACGATTGTCGCGGGTGCGATGGGGTACCGTTCGGCCGATGTCTGACCGCATCGACACCGATCGCGTCCAGGCGGCGCTGGTCGCCCCCGTTGGTGGACCGGTGGTGTGGGCATCCGCGGTGGGATCGACGAACGATCTGATCGCGATGCGTGCGCGTGAGGGAGCGTCTGAGGGTCTGGTGATCGGCGCCGACGTTCAGACCCGGGGTCGCGGACGCCGGGGGCGCGCCTGGGAGGCGACGGCGGGCGATGCGCTGTTGTTTTCTGTGCTGCTGCGCCCGTCGCGGGTCGCGGGCGATGTGGGGCTGCTGCCGATCGCCGCAGCGGTCGGTGTTGCCGAGGGCCTTGCGGAGCTCGGGGTGGCTGTGGGCTTGGTATGGCCCAACGATCTGATCGTTGACGGCAAGAAACTCGGCGGGATCTTGTGTGAACTCTCGAGCACCGGGCAAGCGCTTGCGTGGGCGGTGGTGGGAGTCGGGATCAATGTGCGTGCGAGTCCGTTACTCGTCGCAGGACGCTGGGAGCCCACCAACCTCGCTGATGTGCTCGGGACCCCACCGGCTCGCGAGGTGGTGCTGACCGCCGTGCTGCGCGGTTTGGGGACGTGGTGCGCACGCTGGTACGAAACAGGCGATGCCCCGGTGCTCAGGGCCTTTGCCGGCCGCGATCTCCTTGCCGGCCGCAACGTCCAGGTCACCGTCGGCGAATCGACGCTTCGGGGCGTTGCGATCGGCCTCGACGCAGCCGGTGCCTTGCAGGTGCGCACGGCGTCCGGGGCGGTCGTGGCGGTGAGCTCCGGGGAGGTCACCGGGGTCGATGCGATCCCTCCAGCGCCCTCGGGGTGAGGTCGCATCGTGCGCGTCAAAGAACAATCGACCAACAGTAAACAGACTCTTGACAAACAATTGACGGACTGAGAATCTAGAAGTCGTGCCGAGTGCCGCGTGAGAAGTGGGGACATGCGCGCAGGGCGCGTACCCCTACTCCTGTGCGAGGTTTAGGTATGCCGGCGCCCCCGCGCCGCAACCGGCAAGCCTCAGAGAACCGAGGGCCCCCAATGTTCGAACTCAGTCGCGATCTGTACCGAGAACTCAAGCCACTGGTGATCGCAGACACCAAGCACCCCGGCCGTTCCGAGCGGGTATTGCTGGCGGCCTGCGAGCAGACGGTGTCGCGGCTGGCCCGCGATCTGCGTCGGTACCCGCGCCCGGCTCGCTACCTGTTCTCGGATGTGCGCTTCTTGTTTCCGGTGCAGGAGCAGCTCAACTGCTACCGCATCATCGAACGCCACCTCACCGCGGCGCTTGCAGTCCTCGAGGCGGAAGCGGGTCCGGAGACCGGTCGTGCGGGCGCGCTGCGATGTGCGTCGATCAACCGCAAGGGCCGTCCTTGTGGTCGTGAACCGCTGCGGGGGTCACGCTTTTGCCCGTCGCACAAGCACCTGGAAGCGATCGTGCCGCTTCCGCATCAGGGCTTGTCGGTGGCCTAGGACGCGAAGACGCGCCGCCGGCGGAGGTTCGCTCGGCGGCGCGGTACCGCGCCACGGCATCCTCGCGCCGCTCGTCATGGTCGATGACAGGCGTCTCTGATCGGAGGATTGGCTCCGTGATCGCCTCGGCGGCGCGCAGATCGTTGGGCCGCGCGGCAGATCGTTATCGCACTCGCCTACCCGACGGCCCCCCGCCGTGAGTGCCGCACTCGCCTGGGCGTCGCCGGTCCGAACCTCCGGCGAGATCTCACGAGTCCGAGAGGCCGCACCGGCCACATCGGGCTCCGGTGCCCAGGCTCGATCACCGGCCGCCCAGTTCGATGTTGAGGGCGCCGAGTCCCGGTCAGAGGAACACGGGTCGTGCCGAGGACCGGTACAACCAGACACGGCTCTGGCGGAGGTCCCCGTTTGGTGGAAGTCGGCCCGGTGGGAGGTGGTCTGCGACCAGCGACGATAGTAGGCCGGCCTCAGGCGCACCGGTGGCACGCTCGGAACGCCCCCTCGGCGAGGCGTGGAACGGTGATCTGCGAGCATGCGGTGTTGGTGGCTGAACCCCCACAGACGACTCTGCGCGGATTTGGCATCGTGCGCCTGTGGCGCGACCCGGTGCAGGAATTCCTTGCCACGGAATCTTCGGGCGCGGTCGCGCTGGCCGCAGCTGCCGCGGTGGCCATCCTGTGGGCCACGCTTGCCACGCATTCCTACGAGACCTTCTGGGCACATCATCTCACGGTGCATCTCGGCGGATCGTTGTGGCACCTGACCCTGGAAGATCTGGCGCAAGAGGGCCTGATGTCGGTCTTCTTTTTCGTCGTCGGGCTCGAGATCAAGCGCGAAATCACGGTGGGGGAACTCTCGGTCAGGCGAGTTGCCGTGCTGCCGGTCATCGCCGCCCTCGGCGGGATGGTTGTCCCCGCGGCGATCTTCGTCGCGCTCGCCCACGGCTCAGCCGGGGTGAACGGTTGGGGGATCCCCATGGCGACCGATATTGCGTTCGCCGTCGGGGCCTTGCAGCTTCTTGGGGCGCGGGTGCCATCGCAGCTGACGGTGTTCATGTTGGCGGTCGCGGTGGTGGATGACATCGGTGCGATCATCGTGATTGCGGTCTGGTACACGAGCGGTCTGCGGCTGTTGTGGATCGTGGCCGGCGTCGTCTGCATCGGGCTGATGTGGCTACTCCTGCGCGGCGGCGTGCGGGTGGTTTTAATCTATGTCGTGCTGGGGGTCGGAAGCTGTGTGCTGGTGGCTGCGTCCGGGGTGAGCCCGACGTTGGCGGCCGTCAGCGTCGGGCTGCTGATGCCGATGTCGGCGTGGCGGGGACCACGGGCGCAGGATCCGGACGCCGAGGCGACGACGGCCGTCGAACACCTTGAGCACGTCGTGCACCCGTGGTCGGCGCTGGTCGTGCTCCCGCTGTTTGCCCTGGCGTCTGCGGGCATTCCGCTGACCGTCGCAGCCGTGCACCACGCGGCGACCGATCGCACCGCTCTGGGTGTCGTGGTCGGGCTTGTTGTCGGCAAGCCGGTCGGAGTCTTCGGCGCGACATGGGTGGCCGTTGCGCTGGGGGTCGGTGCGCTTCCGCGCGGGTTGCGCTGGGTCCATCTTGCCGGTGGGGCAGCGCTCGCCGGGATTGGCTTTACCGTCGCGATCTTCATTGCCGGCCTCGCGTTCAGTGATCCGGTGATGGAGGACTCGGCGCGGACCGGCATCCTCGCGGGGTCCCTGATGGCCGCGCTACTGGGTGTCGCGATCTTGCTGTGGGTCGGTCGCCGTGCGGTCCACAGCTAGACCGCAGTGCGCCCCGACCGGGGGCGGGTTCTCCCAGACGCGGTCTGGGCAGGTGCGACGGCCGGCGCGCGGTGTGTGACGGTCAGCCGGCGTGCCACCGACACCGGGTCGCCGTTGGCGTGGTGGGCACCGACGACCCGGGCGAAGTCCTCGGTCACACCGGGCCCAGCGAGGACCAGCGCGGTGCACTCGGCCAACGCGACCAGCCCATCGCGGGAGTCCGCCAGCGAGGTCCCGATCGTGACAGCGATCACCGTCATCTCGGGGCGCAGCACCGCCGTGGTCATGATGACCGTCTCGATCGGGGTGTCGGCCCCGAGGAGCGTGATGCGCCAGCCGTGTTCCCGGAGGGCCAGTCCGAGGCACACCAGTGGGAGGTCGTGCAGTTCCTGGGGAGCACATGCGAGGACGGCCCGAGGACCCGTGCCCTCATCCCACCCGCGGCCGTGGGACATCAGGCGCGAGCGCAAGACCCGGCTGGCGAAGTGCTCTTGGGCGACCGTGATCTCGCCGCTTCGCCATCGTTCGCCGAGGTCGCGCAGATAGGGGAACACCACGCTCGTGAGCACCGATTCGAGCGCGAAGCGCTCCATGATGTGATCGATCGCCCTGTGAGCGGTTCCCTCGTCGAAGCCCTCAAGGGCCATGCGCAGTCTGGCAATCGGATCGCCTTCGAAGTTCAGCGGCTCCGGCGCATCGAGTTCCGCGCGTGCGCGCTGCGCGGCCTGGGCGGGAGCGAGGCCCGTTGCCAGATGGCGCTGCATCAGGACGACCCGCGCAACATCGGCGTCAGAATAGAGCCGGAACCCTCCGGCGCTGCGCCTGGGGTCGAGGATCGCGTACCGCCGTTCCCACGCCCGCAACACGTCCGGGCTCAGGCCAACGCGCCGCGCGAGCTCACCGATCCGCAGATATCCGTGGGTGTTGGGGGTGGTCATGCGTCCGGCGTCATCCGTGGGGTTGGACAGACCCTCTGTCCCATGTCCAGAGACTGTCCACCCCTAGCGTACCGGCAGTTGACACGCAGACAATGGGGACCCGCCCGCTAGGAGACCTGCAGGACGACCTTCCCGAAGGCCTCGCCGCTGGCCAGGCGGGTGTACGCCGCATGGGCGCTGTGCAGTGCGAACTCCGAATCAACGGCCGGACGCGCGCCGGTCTGGAGCAGCATCCTGACGAGCGCTTCCAGTTCCTGGCGCGTTCCCATCGTACTTCCGAGGATCGAGAGCCCGCGCCAGAACAGGCGCGCCAACTGTGCCGGAGGGTCGCCGCCGCTGGTCGCCCCGCAGACGACGATCACGCCCCCCGGTCGCACACTCTTGAGCGAGTGATCCCAGGTCGCCGCGCCAACGGTTTCAATGACGGCATCGGCGCGTCCGGGCAGTCGGCCACCGACCTCAAGGACCGTGTTGGCGCCGAGTGCGTGAGCCTGCGCGCGTTTGGTCTCGGAGCGACTGGTGACCGACACCTCAAGTCCTGCGGCCCGGGCCAAGATGATCGCGGCCGTGGCGACGCCGCCGCCGGCGCCTTGGACCAGCACGTGGTCTCCGGGTCGCAGTTGCGCACGGGTGAAGAGCATCCGGTAGGCGGTCAGGTACGCCGTTGGCAGACATGACGCCTCCGCCCACGAGAGCTCGGGGGGCTTGGGGATGAGATTTCGTGAGGGCACCACGACCACTTCGGCGTGGGTGCCGCCGACCCCGGCCTCGCTCAACAAATGCAGGTCGGCGGCGAGGGTCTCATCTTCGCCCGGGCCCGCCGATCCGAGGACTGCGTGGATGATGACCTCGCGACCGTCGTCGGTGACCCCGGCGGCGTCCGTACCCAACGGTGTGCCGATGTGCTCCTCGCGGACACCGACCCCCCGCAGGGTCCACAGATCATGATGATTGAGCGATGCGGCCCGGACGTGGACGCGCGTCCAGCCGTGCGGCACCGTGGGCTCCGGGCGCTCGCCGACCTCGAGCACGCCAAGCGGCTCGGCTGTGTCAATCCCTGTGGCGTAGACCGCCTGCATCGTGGGTGTCCTCGTGTCGGGATGTCGGGTTCGTGTACCCGCAGATCGGATACTGCCACCGATCGGCGGACGTGCCATCCAACTGCGACCAACGCGAGCCGAAGTTGACATCCTGTGCCCGATGAGAGCTGCGATGTATTACGGGAAAGGCCGTATCGAGCTCACGGAGCTTGCGCGGCCCACCGCAGGACTCGGTGAGCTGGTCGTGCGCGTCACTGCCTGCGGGCTCTGCGGCAGTGACCTGATGGAGTGGTATCAAGACCCGCGTGCCCCGTTGGTGCTCGGTCACGAGCCGGTCGGGGAGGTCGTAGAAGCGGGGGCCGGCGCACCGTTCGCGGTCGGCACACGGGTGTTTGTACACCACCACGTGCCGTGCATGCGGTGTGAATGGTGCCAGCGAGGTCGGCACACCCTGTGCGCGAGCTTCCGTGCCACCCATATCGATCCCGGTGGCCTCGCGGAGTTCATTCGGGTCCCGGCCGAGAACGCCCGGCTGGACGTGTTGGAGCTCCCCGAGGCGCTGTCGGACCTTGCCGCGACGCTGATCGAGCCGCTCGCGTGTGTGATCCGTGGCCAGGCACGCGCGGGAATCGACGCCGGTGATCGGGTTGTCGTTGTCGGTGCGGGCGCGATGGGGTTGTTGGAGATCTACGCAGCCCGTGCGCTCGGCGCCGCGGTCGTTGTGCTCGAACCTCGCGGTGAGCGGCGGGAGTTGGCGCG
>JADGPH010000070.1 GCA_017882555.1 Thermoleophilia bacterium | reverse complement strand
TCGCCGGGGTGATCTACAACCGGCTTCGGCTCCGGATGATGTTGGGGGTCGACGCGACGGTCCAATACGCCCTCGGGTATTGGAAGACCAACCTCACGCAAAGCGATCTGCAGATCAACTCGCCGTACAACACACGTCGCTTCCCCGGATTGCCGCCGAGTCCGATCTGCAATCCGGGCCTTGCCAGCATCCAGGCCGCCGCGCATCCCGTGAAGGTTCCGTACCTCTATTACGTGGCGCGCAACGACGGAACCAACGGCCACTATTTCGCAACGACGCTTGCGCAGTTCAACCTCGCGGTCGCCCGGTCCAACGGAAATCTCGCCCGTGGTGGCTGATGTGATCTCGGCCGCGACCCGCGTCAGCGGCATCATCGGATGGCCCGTGGCCCATTCGCTGTCTCCGGCGATGCACAACGCGGCGTTCGCCGCGCTCGGACTGGATTGGGTGTACGTGGCATTTCCCGTCGCGCCCGAACGGGTGTCTGATGCCGTCCGTGGCCTTGGCGCAGCGGGTATCGCCGGACTCAACGTCACGATTCCGCACAAGCAGGCGGTGCTCGACGAGTGCAGTTCGGTCTCGGATGCCGTTGCGGCGATCGGTGCGGCAAACACCTTGGTCCCGGACGGTGTGGGCGGGTGGCGGGCCGACAACACCGATGCCTCGGGATTTCTCCGCGCTCTCGACGACGCTGCTCCGATCGCGCTGGAGGATGCCCCGGTACTGGTGATCGGCGCCGGCGGCGCGGCCCGTGCGGTGGTATTTGCGCTGCGGAGTCGGGGCGCGCGGGTTGTGGTGGCCAACCGCACTCGTAGCCGTGCGGCCGAGCTCGGCGACCCCGTGGAGTTCACGCGCGCGGCGCTCCGCGATGCCGCGCGCCACAGCGCGCTGATCGTCAACTGCACGAGTCTGGGCTTGCATGAAGACGGCGTCCCGGACCAGTTGCCATGTGATGTTCTCGGGCCCGAACACGTGGTGATGGACATCGTCTACCGACCCGGCGGCACGCCGTGGCTGGCGGCCGCGGGCGCCCGTGGAGCGCGGTGCGTGGACGGGTTGGGGATGCTGCTTTACCAGGGGGCTGCCGCATTTGTACAATGGACCGGTCAGGAGCCGCCCGTTGGCGCGATGCGGGACGCGCTGGTGCTGCCCCAGGGGTAATGTCGTCGGTCGTATCGGCCGATCACTCAAGGGGTGACCACTCCCCCTGACATCCCTACGCAGACCAACGACATTACGGGCTTGGGCGAGTCGGTGCGTGCGAACTTGCGCGCCGTCGCCGATCGTCACCGCGTCGAGGCGGGAGCCTTTGATGGACGCGGTGCTCGCCATGTGCAGCCTGGTTCGCTCGGGAGCATCCGGGCCCAATCACTGACCCAGGTGCTGCTGAGCCTGAATTACATCTCCGTCGACGAACTTCGGACGGCGTTTCCGGAAGGCCCTCCACAGGGTGGTCGGCTCGGGGAGATCCTGGTGGAGCGCGGCGTGATCTCCCGCGAGCAACTCGCCCACGCCAGTGCCGTGCGGGCGGGCGTGGCGCTCTTTGAGCCGGGGACCCCGGTCGACAGTGCGGTTGGCGAGGTCATTGACGAGCGCACATCGCGTCGTTACCGGGCGGTCCCGGTGCGGATCGAGCCGGACGGCCGGCTGGCCGTCGCGATGGCTGACCCGTCGAATGTGCTGGCACTTGATGACTTGCGAATCATCACGGGTCGCGAGATCCGACCCCTGCTGGCCTCCCCGGATGAGATAACCCACCTGTTGGGCGAGACTCGGCGCCTCGACAGCGTACTGGCGGGGGTCGTCGATGGCACCAGCTTCGGCGACGTCCGCGTAATCGATCGCAACGTCGATGACATTGCCGATGCGTCGAACGACGACGCGCCCGTGGTGCGCCTGGTCAACTCGATCATTGCTCGCGGAGTCGAAGAAGGTGCTTCGGATGTGCACTTCGAGCCGCAGGCCACCGCGATGGTGGTGCGGTTTCGGGTCGACGGCGTGCTGCGCAATGTGACGACCGTGCCATCGGGCTTTAGCCACGGGGTCGCGAGCCGGATCAAGATCATGGCCGATCTTGACATCGCCGAGCGTCGGGTCCCCCAGGATGGTCGCGTGGGACTCTTCGTGGCGGGTCGAAACCTGGATTTGCGGGTCGCCACGCTGCCGACCGTGTACGGCGAGAAGATCGTCGTGCGGATCCTCGACCGCACCAACCTCGTGATCGACTTGCGCGATCTCGGATTTACGCCTGAGGTGTTGGCGCGGTATGAGGAGTGCTATCGACGCCCGCACGGCGCGCTGCTGGTGACGGGTCCGACGGGTTCCGGCAAGTCGACCACGTTGTACGGCACGCTCAACCAGCTCAACTCGGTTGAGCAGAACATCATCACGGTCGAGGACCCGGTCGAGTATCGGCTGCCGGGGATCAACCAGGTCCAGGTCAACCCAAAGGCCGGATTGACCTTTGCCGCCGGCCTGCGTTCGATTCTGCGGTGCGACCCCGATGTGATCATGATCGGTGAGGTGCGTGACCCGGAGACCGCCAAGATCGCGATCGAGTCGGCGCTCACGGGGCACCTTGTGCTGGCGACGCTCCACACCAACGACTCCGCAGGTGCCCTTTCGCGTCTGTCGGAAATGGGCGTCGAGGCATTCTTGTCCGCGAGCGCGGTGTCGGGGATCCTGGCCCAGCGCCTTGCCCGACGTCTCTGTATCCATTGTCGCGAGCCCCACCGCATCCCGACCTCGGTGTTCGCGGAGTTGGTCGATACGAAGCGTCTGCCCGAAGGGCTCTCCGAGACGACCGACGTCTATCGTCCGGCGGGATGCCCGAGGTGTGGCGGATCGGGCTACAAGGGGCGGCTGGGCGTCTACGAGATGCTCGTCGTCAGTGAAGCGATCTCCGAGTTGATCGTGGCCGGCGCTTCGACGGATGCCCTGAGTCATCAGGCCCAAATCGAGGGAATGCGCACGCTGCGCGAGGACGGCTTGGTGAAGGTCATGCGGGGCGATACCAGCATCGAAGAGCTCGCTCGGGCGGTGGGCTGATGCGCGGGCGTCGATGGACATGCGTCCTGCAGGGGGCAATCCCCCGTCGTCGTGACGACGGACCGTGCCCGATGCAGCATTTCTCTCAACAAAAGGGCCAGCGATGATGGAGTTCACCGAGATGATCAGGACGGTCGTCCTGAATGGGGCAAGCGATCTACATCTTGCGGTGGGTGCGCCACCGGTGATGCGGTGCAACGGCGATCTTCGGCCGATCGGTACCGAGGTCCTCACCCCCCAGGACACCCGCGAGCTGCTCTACGGGATCTTGACCCAGGAACAACGTCGGCGCCTGGAGACTGAACTGGAGCTGGACTTCTCGTCTCACCTGCCGGGAATTGCCCGGTTTCGTGTCAACGCGTACCATCAGCGGGGTGTGTTAGGGGCAGCATTGCGAGTCGTGCCAGCCGCGATTCGCTCCCTGGAGGACCTCCACCTGCCGTCCACAATCTCCGACTGGACGACAAAACCCAGGGGTCTGGTGCTGGTGACGGGGGCAACCGGGTCGGGAAAGTCCACCACCCTCGCCGGCATGATCGATCTCATCAACGAGACGCGCGCATGTCACGTCATGACGATCGAAGACCCGATCGAGTTCTTGCACCGTCACAAACGCTCGCTCGTCAATCAGCGCGAACTCGGTGGGGACACCAAGTCATTCGCCGCTGCGTTGCGTAGTGCTCTTCGCCAAGACCCCGACGTGATTCTTGTCGGGGAAATGCGCGATCTCGAGACCATCCAAATCGCCCTGACCGCAGCCGAGACGGGGCATCTGGTGTTGGGGACGCTCCACACCTCCGACGCCCCCCAGACCATTGATCGTGTGATCGACGTCTTCCCGGCTCACCAGCAGGAGCAGGTTCGGGTGATGCTGGCCAACTCCCTGCAGGGTGTGTGCTGCCAGCAATTGTTGCCGACGATTGACGGCGGGCGCGTGGCGGCCTGCGAGGTTCTCGTGGCCACCCCCGCGGTGCGCAACCTGATTCGCGAGGGCAAGACCCACCAGATCTACTCGGTCATGCAAACCGGATCCCAACACGGCATGCAGTCGATGGACGCCGCGCTGGCGCAGTTGGTGCGCGACGGCATCGTCCGTCGCGAGGTCGCCCTGGAACGATCAAGTACACGCGCCGAACTGCAGCGACTGTTTGAGAGCGGCGCAATACCGACCGCCACGTCGGGACGCTCCGCACGGGTAGCTGCGTGAGGTCTCGATGAGTAGCGCGACATACACCTTTAAGGGCTTTGATCCGACCGGTGCTCCGACGCACGGAGAGCTCGAAGGAGAGTCCCAGGCCCACGTCGCCTCGCAGTTGCGCGGTCGCGGATTCACCGTCGTCGACATCTCTCGCAAGCGGATGGGGTTCACCTTCCAGGATATGCGGGACCTCTACACGCCGGTCGCGCCACGCGATCTGACGGTGCTCGCTCGCCAGTTGGCGACGATGGTGTCCTCAGGGTTGTCGTTGCTTCGGGCGTTGTATGTCCTGGAAGAGCAGACCGAGGCCGCGAAACTGGCACGCACGATCGCGGCGGTGCGCCAAGATGTCGAGACGGGGTTTGCACTCTCCCAGGCGATGTCCAAACACCCGGCCGTGTTCAGCGATTTGTTTGTCTCGATGGTGGCGGCCGGCGAGGCCGGCGGAAACCTTGACGAGGTCCTCGAACGACTCGCCCTGCAGCTTGAAAAGGACGATCACCTGCGGCGCACCGTGCGCGCGGCGATGGTGTACCCGACCCTCATCGGGTGCTTTGCGTTGGCGGTACTGGTCGCGATGGTGACGCTGATCGTCCCCGTGTTTGCGGGGATCTTCAAGAACCTGGGTGGCAAACTTCCGATGCTCACCCAAATGATGATGTCCGTGTCAGACGCGTTTCGTAACGACTGGTATATCGTCGTCGCCGTTCCGTTGGTGCTCGTGTGGGGATTTCGGACGGCCAAGCGCACCGACCGCGGCCAACTCCTGTGGGACCGGATCAAGATCAACCTGCCGATGCGAATCGGGGAGATCGTGCGCAAGGTGGCGATTGCCCGTTTTGCGCGGACGCTCGCAACCCTGACCTCGGCAGGAGTGCCGATCCTGCAAGCGCTGGAGATCACGGCGAAGACGACGGGAAATCGCGTCATTGGCGACCCGATGACCGAGGTCGCAGAGCGGGTGAAAGGCGGTGAATCACTGGCCGGTCCGCTTGAGGACACCGGTGTATTTCCGCCCATCGTCACCCAAATGCTCGCCGTGGGCGAAGAAACCGGCGCGCTCGACAGCATGCTGCACAAGCTGGCCGACTTCTACGACGACGAAGTCGAGACCATGCTCAAAGCCCTGACCTCGATCATTGAGCCGGTAATGATGCTCATCGTCGGCGTGATCGTCGGGACGGTCGTGATCGCGATGTACCTGCCGATGTTCCAGGTCTACAACCTGGTCAAGTAGGCGGCGCGCCCGGGTACGGCGACCGGTGGGTGTGCATCGGGTCTCGACGGCGCCGGGTTGCAGGCATACGATCGTCGGGCCATGTCGCAGTCGCCACCATCAGGGGACCCCTGGTCGACGCGGGTCCGGGTGCGTCCGGAGAACACCCGGCATATCCGCCACGCCGACCTGATGCGTCGCTGGCCGGTCTTGGCCGAGGCTTGGGCCCAGAAGGTTGATGCCGCCCATCAGAACGAGCTCGCGGGGACGCGGCGCCCCCCGGGAGCGCCGGCCGGCTGAGCCTGGCTTGGGCGAGCAGCCGATGCGGATCATCGGAGACCCGCCGTCCGACGGCCGCGAGGCGCCCGTGGCCAGACGCTAGGATCCTCCGCTTGGTGATGGCACCCCACGGCGGGTGCACGCCCCGGCGCCGCCCAAAGGGTCCCCCGCATGCTGGGCAAGC
>JADGPH010000069.1 GCA_017882555.1 Thermoleophilia bacterium | reverse complement strand
TTGAGGCCGGTGAAGGTGGCGTCATAGGACTTGTTTTCCAGAATGATCAGCCAGACATGCTTGATCTTTCCGGGCGCAATGCCGAGGCCATCCTTAGCCCTCACACCCAAGGGTTGGGGTGAGTTGTTCAGCGCAGCCGCCTGATTGGTGGGCGCTGATGACGACGAAGTGCCACCCGATCCTGCTCCGAATGCGATGGCACCGAGTCCCAGGCCGATCGACAGTGCGGCAACGCCAGCAAATGGCCCGAGCCACTTAATGCGGTTGGCGAATGCGAATCGCACGTGTCACGCTCCTTCTGAGATGTAGGGGGTGTGTCCACTCTCGGCTCGGAGCGGGACGCTGCGGTTACGGAGCGGTGAACCTCACGTATCAGCGTGTAAGAACGAAGGTCGGTCGGGGCAGCACGACCTGATGGGTGGCCAACGAGACGCCTTGCCCGAGGACGCCAACGCTCGGTATGCACCCTCTCGCACCGATTAGGACGGTTTCGTGGTGGTCTGTTGTGACGGTCGGATCTTGTCCTCGTGACGTCACCCGGGCTTGACGGGCCTGCGTCGGTCTGAGGGGTCGCCCGCCCGTCGGGCAGGCGTGGAGCCGACGGCCCCCCGATCATGGTCCCCGTGAACGAATTTCGCGCAGAATGTTCGAAACGTGCGCGGATTCGTTGAGAATGCATTGATGGCACTCCACATCCACACCGCGACGCGCGCCGATGCCTTCGTTGGACCAGTTGTCGAACTCTTGGCGGCCCCTCTTGCGGATCCCATGATCTCCGAGGTAATCGGGATTCCGACGCAGGGAATGGAACGCTGGCTTTCTCAGCAGCTCGCCCTCGGACTCGGGGCCCGCGATGGTCGCCATGACGGCATCTGCGCCAATATCGGGTTTCTGTTCATGGGTTCGCTGATCGCACGGGCAACCGCAGCGGTGGGTGTCGCTCGGGAGATCGACCCGTGGGGTCCCGAACGAGCCGTGTGGCCCCTTGTCGAGCTGGTGGACGAGGTGCGCGGCGCGTCCTGGTTGGGTGCGTTAAACGCGCACCTGGGGATCGACGATCCCGCCGATGATCCCGATGGGGTGCGGAGTGGACGCCGTTACGCCGTACTTCGCCATCTTTCGGATCTGTTTGACCGCTATGCCATGCATCGGCCAGAGATGATCTTGGCGTGGGCCGCCGGCGAGATCACCGATGGCGGTGGCACCGCGCTGGAACCCCAGTTCGTCTGGCAGGCCCACGCTTGGCGACTGCTCCGCGAGCGCATCGGGGTGCCGAGTCCCGCCGAACGCCTCGCTGGCGAGTGCGATTGGATACGTGCAAATCCAAGTGACATCGATTTGCCACCACGCCTCGCGATAGTGGGGCTGACGCGGGTACCCGCGACGTACCTCCGCGTGCTCGAAGCGCTGGGTGAGGCACGCGACCTGCATCTGTTTCTGCTCTATCCGTCCCCTGCGTTATGGAACCGGCTGCGCAGCTCACGCCATCCGTTGGGCGCCGGCGTTCGCCGGCGCGACGATCCCGGCGCCGGTGAGGTTGAGCACCCCCTGCTCGGTTCGTGGGGACGCGATTCCCGCGAGATGCAATTCGTGCTCGGCGCTGATCATGCGATGGAGGGGGTGGCCGAACGGAACGTCGGCGGGAGGCCGACGCTGCTCGAGCAACTGCAGGCCGACATTCGCGCCAATCGGGCGCCCGTCGGCAAACCCCTGCGCGGTCAACTTGACATGCGCCCGGAATTGGCGCCGGACGATCGTAGCCTGCAAGTTCACTCCTGCCATGGCCGCGCCCGTCAGGTCGAGGTGCTGCGCAATACGGTGTTGCATTTACTGAATGCCGATCCGACGCTGGAGGCGCGCGATGTCATTGTGCTGTGCCCAGAGATTGAGGCGTTTGCACCGCTTATCGACGCGACATTTGGCGCGAGCGATGCGCTTGCCGAAGACGATTCCGCGGTCTTGGTCGAGCGCGAGGGGAGTGCGTCCGGGTTGCGCGTTCGCATCGCCGACCGGTCCTTGCGCGACACCAACCCGTTGCTGGCGGCGATCTCTGGGGTGCTGGACCTTGTCTCGGCCCGCGCCACGGCCACCCAGGTGCTCGAGCTCGCAAGCTGCGATCCGGTCCGCCAGCGGTTTGGCTTCTCCGACGACGACCTGGCGCGCGTTGAGGACTGGGTGCAGGAGGCGGGCATTCGCTGGGGTCTCGACGGCGACGGCCGCGCCTCGTTTGCGGTTGCGGGAATGGATGCCAACACCTGGGTCGCCGGGCTCGATCGTGTACTTGTCGGGGTGGCGGTCGCGGAACGGGATGCGCGCCTGGTGGGTGGGGTGTTGCCCCTCGACGGCATCGAGGCGGGCGCCATCGACCTTGCGGGGCGGGTCGTCGAGTTTGTCGAACGTCTGCGCGTCGTGTTGGACACATTGCGGGGTCCGCACTCGATCGATGAATGGGTGACGTCGATCACCGCGGCAACGGACCTGATGACCGCGCTGGACCCCCGAGAGGCCTGGCAGCGCGCGCAATTGACGCAACTGCTCGCCGATGTTGCCGAACAGTCCGGTGGGACGACCACCCGCTTGGCGCTCAAGGAGATGCGCGCCGTGGTCGGGGCACAATTGCACGGGCGGGCGAGTCGAGCGAGTTTCCGCACCGGCCACATGACCGTCTCGGGATTGGTCCCGATGCGTGGTGTGCCACATCGGGTGGTGTGTCTGCTGGGACTCGACGATGGCGTATTCCCGAGTACGTCCGGCCGCCACGGTGATGACATCCTGCTGAGCGATCCACGGGTGGGCGACCGCGATGCGCGCAGCGACGACCTTCAGCAGCTGCTCGATGCGGTGATGGCCGCCCAAGACCACCTCGTGATCACCTACGCAGGACGGAGCGAGCGCACCAACGTGGAGTTGCCGCCATCGGTGCCGGTGGGCGAACTCAAGGACGTGATCGCACGCATGGTGCGTACCGATCTTGTCGGTCACGTCTGCATCGACCACCCGTTGCAGCCGTTTGACCCCAAGAACTTTGCGTTGGGTGCGCTCGCATCGGGCGTCAGGTGGAGCTTTGATGCGATCGCCCTCGACGGTGCGCGTGCTCTGGTTGAGGGGGGCCACACGACCCCGCCGTTCTTACGCCGTCCGCTTGCGCCGTTGGACCTGGACACCCTCGACCTGGCGGCGCTCGTGCGCTTTGTCGAGCATCCAATGCGGGAGTTCTTGCGGGCGCGTTTCGATGTGCGATTGCGGACGATCGCCGACGAACTCGCCGATGGCCTGCCAGTTGATCTCGACGGGTTGGCGAAGTGGAGCGTTGGCGATCGGATGCTCGCCGCACGGCGTGCCGGCGTCGACCTCACGCGCTGGGAGGCCAGCGAGCGCGCGCGTGGGACGCTACCGCCGGGTGCACTCGGAGACATCGTGCTCGATGAGATTGCCCCCAATGTCGAGATGCTCATCGCCGAGACCCAGAAGTACATCGGCACGGGCGAGCCCCGTCCTGTCGAGGTCGACATCGTGCTGGTCGACGGGCGTCGCCTCATTGGAAGCGTGCCGGCCGTACATGGCGATGTGGTGCAGTCGCTGGGGTATTCCCGGCTTGCCCCGAAAGCGCGCCTGCGCGCATGGGTCTACCTCTTGGCACTGGCCGCCAACGATCCCTCTACCCGGTTTCGGGCGCTCACGATCGGCCGTCATGACCGGCCCCGGACGAGCGGCGTCGCGACGGCGCGCCTGGACGGCGTGACAGCCGGTGCGGCCGGAGAGTTCCTCGGACGACTCATCGCGATCCACGACGACGGCATGTGTACCGCGCCGACGATCTTCACCAGAACCTCAGCCATGTACGCGGACGCAACCACGCGCAACAAGGCGTGGAGGTCCAGTGTCAAAAGTGCATGGGAAGGACCGTTTGGTGGTGGGAGTCTCGGCGAGAACGACGATCCTGCGCACAAGCTGATACTGGGCGGGAGACTCGACTTTGACGAGTTCTGGAACTCCTACGGCGATCGCGTCGTCCGGAATGCACATGCGCTTTGGGACGATCTCCTTGGGGTAGAGCGCCTGGCACGGTCCACGACGCCGGGACGCGCGTGAGCGCGCCGGGACGAGCGGGCGTGTTCGATCTGCGTGGTCCGCTGCCCCGCGGGGTCACGGTGCTCGAGGCGAGCGCGGGGACCGGTAAGACGTTCGCGATCACCGCGCTCGCGGTGCGGTACGTCGCCGAGGGACAATCACCCGAGGGGCTGCTCGTGGTGACGTTTACTGTCGCCGCGACTGCCGAGCTTCGCGACCGCTTGCGCAGTGAGCTGGTCCGCGCGCGCGATGCTCTCGATGCGCACCTGAAGGGGGTCTCGGTGCCGCCAGACGACGATCTCCTGGCGACCCTTGTCGATGCGCCTGAGGCCGAGATCCGGGTCCGCCAACGGCACCTGAGGGATGCCGTCGCTCACTTCGATGCGGTCACGATCGCGACGACCCACAGCTTCTGTCAGCAGGTCTTGCACGGCCTCGGCGTCTTGGGTGACACCGAAGACGACGTGGTCTTTCTCACCGATCTGGTGGGTTTGGTCGACGAGGTCGTCGATGACATCTATGTCCGCGACTTCGCCTCCGGTGATCGCGCGCCCGTCTTCGACCATCGGACGGCGCGCATCATCGGGCACGCCGTTGCCCGGAGCAACACCTTCGCGGAACTCACCCCGGTGCCCGATGCTTCGAGGATCACGGCACGCGGTCGCGTGCTCTTTGCGGCACAGGTGCGCGCCGAGGTTGAACGCCGCAAGCGCCGCACGGGCGCGCTGACCTTTGATGACTTGCAGGGGCGACTGCGCGACGTTCTGGTCGACCCCGTGCGTGGTCCGCAGGTCGCCGCGCAGCTCGCGCGGCGCTTTGCGGTGGTGCTCATCGACGAGTTTCAAGACACCGACCCCGTGCAGTACGCGATCGTGCGCACGGCTTTTGGCACCGGGGATACGACCCTGGTACTCATCGGAGATCCCAAGCAGGCGATCTACGGCTTTCGTGGGGCGGACGTCGAGGCCTACCTTGTCGCGGCGGAGCATGCGACCGAGCGTCAGACGATGGACATCAGTTGGCGCAGCGACGAACACCTGCTCGCAGCGTTCGATGCCCTGTTTCGCGATGCGCGGTTGGGAAACGCCAAGATTCGCTACCGGAGTCTCCAGGCCGCCCCGTCGGACGGCCGCCGCGATCCGAAAGGGCTGCCCCGCGGGGCGCCGATGCGGATCCGTGTCGTCCATCGCGACGATGTCCGCGATGCGGACCTCTACCAGGGTGTGCTGCGCGCGCCGAATGCCCGCGAGCGGGTTGCCAACGATCTCGCGGCAGACATCGTTCGGTTGCTCACGGGCAATCGCGACCTCCCACCGGCGGATATCGCGGTGCTGGTGCGCAAGAGTTCCCACGGCCTGCTGATCCGAGACGCGCTTCGCAGCGTCGGTGTGCCGGCAGTCATCAGTGGTGGAGGCAGCGTTTTTTCGACCCCGATGGCCGACGATTGGCTGCGCTTGCTCGAGGGCCTCGAGCGACCCAGCGCTCGTTCGCAGGCGGCCGCGGCCGCGCTATCGGTGTTCCTCGCGAGGGATGCCGAGCAGGTCAACGCGGCCACAGACGCCGACTGGGAGATGATTCATGAGCAGTTGGCGCGATGGGCATTGGTGCTGTCGCGACGTGGCGTCGCGGCACTCCTTGCAGCAATCTCCGCAAGCGAAGCTCTTCCGGCGCGGATGCTGTCCCGGGCCGACGGAGAGCGCGAGTTCACCGATCTGCGCCACATCGGGCAGCTGCTCCATGCTGCAGCTGCCGAACATGGCTTGCGCGTGAGCGGGCTCGTGGGGTGGCTCGCCGCGGAGATGCGCAACGCCGCACTCGAGACCGACAGCGACGAGCGAGCCCGGCGCCTGGATTCTGATGCCGGCGCCGTGCAGGTGTTGACGATCCATGGCGCAAAGGGCCTTGAGTTCCCGATTGTCTACTGTCCATACCTGTGGGAGGAAGGGTGGATCCCCGAGGTGGGTAAGCCCGAAGCGATCCCTGTCTTCCACAGCGACGACGGTACTCGGCGCCGCATGGTGGAGGTCGGCGGCACGGACGCCGAGGGCTTTGACGTGAAGTGGCGGCACTCTCGTGATGAGCAACGTGGAGAGGAACTGCGGTTGCTCTACGTCGCGCTGACCCGCGCCCGGCATCAGGTGGTGCTGTGGTGGGCCCCTACCCAGGCCGCGTTCGATTCGCCACTCGGACGTCTGGTATTGGCGCGGGATGACGACGGGACCATCCGTTCGGTCGGGCCCGGTCCGCTCGACGACGAGGTCGTCCGTGAACGATTCTCCGAGATTGCGCGCGCTGCTGGAGGCTCAGTCCGCGTCGAGCGCGTGCTCGAGCCTTCTCGCGAACGTTGGATTGGGTTGCACACACCTCATGAGACCCTCATCGCCAGCGGCTTTCGTCGTGTGCTCGACACTCGCTGGCGTCGGACGTCATATAGCGGCATCACCGACATCGCACATCAGGGGTTTGCGCAACTCGAATCCGATGCGTTTCTACGGGCCGATGACGAGCCGATCGATGGCGCCGCAGACGCGGGGATCACGGCGCCACGGCCCGGAGTCGATCTGGCCGGGATCGCCCTGCCGCTCGCGGCGATGCCGGCGAGCGCCCAAGTGGGGACGATGATCCACCAGGTCATGGAGGACGCGGATTTCGCCGCCGCTGACTTAGCGGTGGAGATCGCGGGCCATCTCGCTCGCGAGATCGATCGTCACCGGATCGATCTTGGCGACATCGACGAGGTCGCGGTCGCCCTGGCCTCGGCGCTGGCAACGCCACTTGGTCCGGCGCTCGGGGACTTTTGCCTCGCGGGAACCTCCACGCACGACCGCCTCGATGAGATGGCGTTTGAGCTCCCCCTGTCTGGTGGTGATTACCCGACCGGTGATCTTGTCGTCGGCGAGATCGCCCAGCTCCTGCACGCGCATCTGCCGGATGGCGATCCGCTGCACACGTACGCCGATCAACTGGCCCAGTCGGAGTTCGCGAAAACCGCACTGCGCGGATACTTGAACGGGTTTCTCGACCTGGTGATCCGGATTCCTGGCTTGGACGGTGAGGACCGGCAATTTGCCATCATCGACTACAAGACCAACCGCCTGGGTGGGCGCGACGGCTGGCCGACGGCGTGGGATTACCGGCCAGAGGCAATCACTGCTGCGATGTATGGCTCGGATTACCCGTTGCAGGCGCTGCTGTACCTGGTTGCCGTGCATCGCTACCTGCGTTGGCGGGTGCCGGCGTACTCGCCCGCGCGTCATATCGCTGGAGTGGCGTATCTGTTTGTGCGCGGGATGCTCGGCCCGGACACCCCACGGGTGCATGGCACACCCTGCGGGGTGTGGGTATGGCGACCACCGTCGGTGCTCGTCGTGGCTCTGAGCGACCTGCTCGATACGGGGGGCATGTGAGACCGATCGCGCGCACAGGATTCTGCGACCAGTTCGATGCCCGGTACGTGCTCGGGGCGGCGGGGTTGCTCGCCGACTTCAATCGGGCGGGGCTCCTGATCGCATCCGATGTCCATGTCGCGCGACGCTTGGGTGCCGTACTCGATGAAACCGATGAAGTGGTGCTCCTGGCTGCGGCGTTCGCGGTGCGGGCTCCCCGAATCGGACACGTGTGCGTCGATCTGGCGACGCTCGCGGACACCGTCGCGATCGACAGCGATATTCCCGTGGATCTTGCGAGGCTTGCATGGCCGGACACGGCCGCGTGGGCGGAGCGAATCGCTGCGAGTGTGCTGGTCGCGGTTGGCGATGACGGACCCGCAGATCGCCCGCT
>JADGPH010000068.1 GCA_017882555.1 Thermoleophilia bacterium | reverse complement strand
GCGGCAAACACCCCTCTGGTGGCGTGGTAGCGTGCCGAACGGAGGGGTGGCAGAGCGGTCGAATGCGGCGGTCTCGAAAACCGTTTCGGGCTTTATGGTCCGACGAGGGTTCAAATCCCTCCTCCTCCGCTTTACAAGCCGAAAAGCCGCTGTTCTAGCGGCTTTTCGGCGTTGCTGAGGCAGATCGAGGTCCCGAGTCTATCTCCGCTCGAGACCGATCAAGACCCCCCGGTATTGCCGCACCCCCCATCGATGGGATAGTCGCCAAAGGCTCCAGACCCCGCGCCGTCGTCATCGAGGAAACAGGGTTCGAATTGCGATCGTCCCGTCGTGCAAGCCTGCCAGCCATAGTCGCGACGGGAGCGGTTCCAGCTCCGGTTGTCGCGGTCGCCGCAGGTCCGGGAATCGCGGTAACCAATACACCAGGGACGGGCACGCCCGCGGTGGGAACGCAATTGGCCAGTTTCAAGAACGCGGCGAACGTGCACTCCTCGTTCGGCGCGTCGGTGGACGTCTCCGGAACGACGGCCATCGTCGGGGAGCTCGGCACGGGTACGGCACGTGCCTATCTGTTTACCCAGACCGCAGAGGGGTGGGTGGCAAGCGCGGCACTCAAGGGCTCTGACATCTTGTCGAACGATCTCTTCGGCGCGTCGGTCGCCATCTCGGGCAGCACCATCGTCATCGGTTCGTCCTCGCACGCCGGAAACAACGGCCGGGCGTACGTGTACTCCACGACCTCCAAGGGCTGAAAGCAGAGCGTCGAAGTCGGGGGGTCCCACGGCGAGATGTTCGGTGCGTCGGTCGCCGTCTCGGGCACAACAGTGGTCATCGGCGCAATCAACTACGGTGCGCCCAGTGACGGCTCCGGGCTCGGTATCGGCCGGGCGTACCTGTTGACAAGAACTGCCAGAGGCTGGAAGCGCTCGGCAGCGCTGAACGTCGCGGCGACGGGCGGGAACCGAGAAGTCGGCTGGTCGGTCGGCGTTTCAGGGACCACCGCGATCGTCGGCAACTTCTTTGATGGGGCGTACATCTTCCGGGCCTAGCGCAAGCGACCGGTACTAATGCCGCCGCATACCGAATGGCGGAGCGTGCTGACCGCGTTTGTCGTCCGGGCAAGTGTGCCCGATGCCAACCCACCCCTCGCGCACGCTCGCTGAGATCGCTACGTTGCCACCCGCCGAGTGGGCCCGGACGGATACCGATGGCGCCGACGGCTCAGCGGTGTTCGTCGAAGAAAGCCCGCAGCACCCCGAGCGATTCGGTGGCGAGCACGCCCCCCTGGACCTCGACGCGGTGGACAAGTCGTGGGTCGCCCAAGATGTCGAGCACGCTGCCTGCGGCACCGACCTTTTGGTCGGGGGCGCCGTAGACGGTGCGTGAGATGCGTGCTTGCTGGATCGCGCCGGCACACATCGGGCAGGGCTCGAGGGTGACGTACAGCACGGCGCCCGTCAGGCGCCAGCCGCCCAGGGTGAGGGCTGCCGCGCGGAGCGCGAGAAGCTCGGCGTGGGCGGTGGGGTCGCCGCGCAACTCACGCTCATTGCGCCCGGCGCCGATCACCTCACCGTCTCGCACCACCACTGCACCCACCGGGACATCGCCATGCTCGCCGGCGGCGACTGCTTCGCGGAGGGCCAAGCGCATGAAGTACTCGTCTCTTGGGAAGATCCCGGTGCGTGTCATCGGACTGCATTCTGCTTGGTGGGGCGCGGCGTTGTCGGTGGCGGGATCCGGTTGATGTGATGGACTGTGCGCGCGAGCATCCGCCCAGACCCCGGAGGAACGATGGTGAATTTCGGCCCGAAGCCCAAGAACGGCCGTCGCGGTCGCCTGACCGTGCGTGGCAAAGCGGCCGAGCGGATGGGAACTGCCGATGAGCGCCTGCTTATGCGTGAGCGCGACAGCGAGTTTGTGCATACCGATCCCTGGCGCGCGCTGCGAATTCTCGGCGAGTTCGTCGATGGATTTGACGCGTTGGCCCGAGTCGGCCACTGCGTGTCGGTGTTCGGCTCGGCGCGGATGACCGAGAGCGACCCGTACTACCAGGCGGCGCTCAAGGTCGGGCGCGGGTTGGCGGAGGCGGGTTTTGGCGTGATTACCGGCGGTGGCCCTGGTGTGATGGAGGCCGCGAACCGTGGCGCGTTTGAGGCGGGGGGAATGTCAATCGGGTGCAACATCGAGCTCCCGCACGAGCAGCATGTCAACGAGTACGTCAACTTGCAGATCGACTTTCGGTACTTCTTTGTGCGTAAGACGATGTTCGTCAAGTACTCGGAGGGTTTCGTGGTGTTCCCGGGCGGATTCGGCACCATGGATGAGCTGTTTGAGGCGCTGACCCTGATCCAAACGGGCAAGACCCGCGGATTTCCGCTGGTGCTGTACGGGAGCGAGTTCTGGGATGACTTGGTGGCGTGGATGCGCAGCCGCCTGGTGTCCGACGGCCTGATCAGTGCCGAGGACCTCGATCTGATGCACATCCTCAATTCGCCGGAAGAGGTGTGCGAGGTGTTTGCCCAGATGAGCCCGGCCGCCCGTCCGACGCCCTCGACGGGGCGGTAACCGGGGATGTGTGGCTGATGGCCCCTGAGGCGCGAATGCTGCTTGGCGATGCGGGGAGCGCCGGGTCCATCGCCGGTTTTGTCGGGACGCGCCGCGCCGCCCGCCCTGATCGGCCGTGGGTGATGATCAACATCGTCGCTAGCGTTGACGGCGCGACGGCGCTCGCCGGTGAGTCCCGGGGCCTGTCCGGACCGCCGGATCGTGAGGTGTTTCATCAGCTGCGCGGCGTGGCCGATGCGATTCTGGTCGGCGCCGGCACCGTGCGCGCCGATCGCTACGGGCCGATGCGCCCGCGCGCGGATGTCCGGGAGGCTCGCGTCGCACGCGGGCAGGGCGAGGTTGCGCCGATCGTGATCGTGTCGCGATCCCTCGGGCTGGATTGGTCGGGACCACTCTTTGCCGAGGCGGAGGTCCCCACGATTGTCGCCGCGCCGACGGATGCGCCCGAGCGGGAACTCGCGGCCGCGGCCGCCGCGGGTCGGGTGATCCGCGCGGGCGTCGGCAGCGTGGCGCTCGCGCCGGTGCTGGGCGAGCTCGCCGCCGACGGTCATCAGAGCGTCGTCTGTGAAGGCGGACCCGGGCTGATCGCCCAACTGGCGAGCGCTGATCTGATCGATGAGCTCTTCGTGACGATCTCACCGACGTTGGTGTCGGGGAGCTCCCACCGGGCGCTCGTTGGGCCAGAGCTGATGCCTGCACGACGGCTGACGCTGATCGCGGTGCTCGAGGCCACGGGTTTCGTCTTTCTTCGCTACGAGGTGCCGCGGTGAACGCTGACGAGCAGGCAGTGATCGCGGACCACCGTGCGGCGCTGTCGGGGTTGCAGGCACTGGCGCGGGAGATGACGATTGATGCGCCGCCGGCACAGGTGCCATCGCGCTTGCAGGTCTTGGTGGCCGCCGCCGAGGGATCGCCGCAGGCGCTCGAGTTTGCGCGGACCTATGTGTTTGCGGCGCGGGTTGGCGGGGCCGCAGCCGACCACGCGCGTGCCAAGCAGTGGTTGGAGGGGTGGATGGCGGCGCCCCGCCGCACCGGCACCGAAGCCCAGGCGGCGATCGTTGACGGCATCCGCTTTGCCCAGCGTCTGCACCGGGCCGTGGGCATCGACGACACACCCGCGGCGCAATGAGCACCTCCTCCGGCACCTCCCGTCGACCCCGCTCGCCCAGAGGCCGCGCCCGAGCAGTGCTCGAAGGGCTCCGTGAGGCCTATCCCCAAATCGTCATCCCGCTGGACCACCAGAGTCCGTTCCAGTTGCTGGCGGCGATCATCTTGTCGGCCCAATGCACCGATACACGCGTCAATCAGGTCACACCGGCGTTGTTTGCCTACGCCCCTGATGCGGCCTCGATGGCCGATGCGAATCCGGCAGAGATTGAGCGGCTGATTCACGCCACCGGCTTCTTTCGGGCCAAGGCCCGCAGTCTGGTGGGCATGGCGCACGCGGTGGTGGAGCGTTTTGACGGCGAGATCCCTGGCCGCATGGAGGACCTCGTGACTCTGCCCGGGGTCGGACGCAAGACCGCGAACGTGCTTCTCGGCCACGCCTTTGGAATTCCCGGGATCGCGGTCGACACGCACGTCATGCGGCTCTCGCGGCGTCTGGGGTTGACCGAGGCGACCGATCCCGTGCGGGTCGAGCGTGACCTGGCTGCGCTGTGGCCGCGGCGCGAGTGGAGCGATGCTTCGATGCGGCTGATCTATCACGGCCGCCAAGTGTGTTTCGCTCGCTCGCCACGCTGCGACCGGTGCATCTTCGCGAGCTTCTGTCCGTCGCGGACAACTACCCAGACGTCGGGTCCCCGAGCCGCGCGATAGTCGTTGCCACAGCCTCCCAGGTCGTGCGGTGGCTATCCCAATGCAGGTGCGTGGCGACTTCGGAGGTCGCAACCCAGGCGTGGTTGTCGTGCTCGCGGGGGTCGATCCGGATCGGTCCCTCCGGGGCCCGGGCCACATAGACCGTCTTGTCGAGAGTCAGCTCGGGTCGTGCCACGACGGTGATCTGATCGACCACGCAGATCAGATCGTCGGGACGCACGGTGAGTCCGGCCTCCTCGGACACTTCACGGCAGCACGCCCTCGGTCCATCCTCACCGGGCTCGATCCCGCCGGAGACCGGCTGCCAGAGTTCGGGGCGCTTGCCGGGGGCCGCGGGAGCATGGAGCAAGAGCACCACCGACCCGTCTGGAGTAGGCCGTACGAGCCAACATTCAATCGAGGGTCGAATCACCTGCACGGCCTTGCGTCGGTCCGACAACGAACGCGATCACTTTGCGCCGACGACCCAGTTCCTGCGCCCGCGTGCATCGGTAACGGGAGTGCATCAGATTTAGGGGTTGGTTTTCTGGATTGACCTGCTGATGCACTTCTCGCGAACGAGCAGTTGCGCATTGCGTCGATTCTGAGGGGGATCATCGTGAGGGCGCAGTTGGTACGGGTCAGTACGGTCGCGGTATTGGCGTTGAGGGTGGTCGGCGTGCCGGCTGCGATGGCCTGCGGCTCATCCGGCGGGTCGCGGAGATCATCGGACCACAACGGGCGCTCGTACGGGTCGCACGGGGGCCGCGGGGACCATCGTCACGGGTGCGTTCCGGCACCGACTCCCGGTGGCGGCAACCCGGGCAGCCTGTCGACGCCCTTCGGCGGCACCACGTGGGGTACCGCTCTCACCGGGTATGGCACGACCCCGCCCCCGTGTAGTGGAGGGACCGCGGGTGGCGGCACCGGTCGCACTACGGACGGCCCCGGCGGGGGCGGTACCCCGGGCGGCACCAGCCTCTAGCCGGCCTGCGCGGGAGGGAACGGGCCATGGGCGGCGGAGCGCTCGCTTACGGGATCTGATCATCGTTGGCGAGTTCCCGTCGTGCATCGTCCATCAGGGTGTGCGCCGCCGCGCCGAGGGTCGGAAACTGCGGATCGATCTGGGCCAATGTGTCGACGAGAATGCTGGCAGTCGCGGCGCGCGCGAACCACTTGTGGTTGGCGGGGACGACGTGCCATGGGGCCCAACGGGTGCTCGTGTGGCTGAGCATCTCCGAATACGCCCTCTGATATGCGCTCCAGTGCTGGCGCTCGGCCAGGTCTGCGGCTGAGAACTTCCAGTTGCGGGCGGGATCATCGATGCGGGACAACAGGCGCCGCCGTTGCTCATCGCGGGAGATGTGCAGAAATACCTTCACGAGCTGGACGCCGTTGTCGCACAGGTAGTGCTCCCAGTCGTTGATCTCCCGGTAGCGGCGCTCCCAGAAGTGATTTCCCGGGCGCGTCGCGGGCAGCTGCTCGTGGGCCAACAGCTCCGGGTGCACCCGGACGATGGTGACTTCTTCGTAGTGGGAGCGGTTGAAGATACCGATCCGACCCCGGGCGGGAAGATTGCACTGATATCGCCAAAGGTAGTCGTGGCTGAGCTCCTCCGCGGAGGGCGTCTTGAACGCGTGGACATCAACCCCTTGGGGATTGACCCCGCTCATCACGTGTTTGATTGTGCCGTCTTTGCCGGCTGCATCCATGCCCTGAATCACCAGCAGCACGCCGTAGGTGTTTTGGGCGGCCAGACGCTGCTGGTAGTCCGAAAGCAGCTCGACCCCTTCGGCCAGGCGCTGCTCGGCAAACTCCTTGGTGAGGGTGCCGAACGTATCGGCGGGGTCCCAGTCATGGCCGAGATGGACCTGTCGACCCGGTGTCACGCGCAATGGCGCGATGATCTGCTGAACAAACGCGTGCCTGCCGCTCACGGGCTACCTCGATGGCGATGCGGTTGTGGACAAGCGGACACAGTGGTCCGCGCCGTCCGTGCGCAGGATACCGTGGTGCGGGGCAAATTCGACTGGTCAGCCCGAGAGCTGTACCGCCTTGACGACCAACAGCACCACAGCGACGACGAGGTACGCCCGCAGGACCCACATGGCAAGCTTTACCGGTCGGGCGAGCTTCGGGCGGTTCAGCAGGGCGATCTGCGGCATTGTCCAGGACTCGCGCGGGGGTTGGGGTCCGCTCGGTGCGACCGGTCCGGTGCGGCGTCTGCTCGCCACGGCGGCGATCGCAAACCCCACCAGACCCACCGCCAGGACGATCGCGAGTTCGATCGTCAGTTGGGTGACGTTGATCGACGGGAACAGCGTTGTCGCCATCAAGATGCCGGAGAGCATCAAAAGGACGCCCAGGATCAGGACCGCGAGCGCATTCAGCCAGGCGCGGTTGACCCAGGGCCCGAGCACTTCGCGGTCGTTGCACAGCACCAGCAAGAACACACTGGCGCTCGGCAGCAGCACGCCGGCGAGCGCCTGGACCGCAGTCGTGATGACCCCGAGGGGTGCCTGCGGGATGAGCACGATTCCGGCGGCAAGCGCAACGACACCGGCGAAGGAGGCGTAGAACCCTTTGGCATCGCGCAGGCCGCGATGCAGGGAGTGCCGGATCCCGAATGTGTCGCCGACCGCGTAGGAGGTCGCCAGCGTTACGGCGCCGGCGCCAATCAAGGATGCGTTCAGGAGCACGATGGCGTACATGGACCCCGCGGCACCGCCAACGTGTGACCGCAAGCCCGCTGCGACGCCACCCGCGTCGGTGAAGTGCCCGGCCAGCGACGTGCCGCCGAAGGCCGCGGCACAGATGACAACCAGGAGACCCGCACCAGCGACGGTAATGACCGATCCCAGCACGGTGTCGAGGCGCTCGTAGTTGATCCACCGCGTGGTGATGCGCTTGTCGATGATGTTGGACTGCTGGAAGAACAGCTGCCACGGCGCGACCGTGGTACCGACGATCGCGATGATCAGCAGGATCGAGGTGGAGTTGGTGCCGCCGGCGATGCCCGGCACGACGGTGTGGTGCGCGATCGTCGTCGCCGACGGATGGCTCAGGAACGCCAGCGGGATTACCAAGAGGTTTGCGGCCACAAATACGAACATGAACCGTTCCCAGCGGCGGAAGCTGCCGCTGGCCGTGACCGCAATCAGCAGTAGGGCCGCGAGCGGTACCGAGATGTACTTGCTCACCCCGAAATACCCCAGGGCCAAGTCGACGCCGATGAACTCGGTGACGATCGTCAAGAAGTTCAGGATGAACAGATCGATGACCGAAAATGCGCCCCAGAACTTTCCGAAGCGCTCGAAGATCAGCTTGCCATGGCCGACGCCGGTCACCGCGCCGAGACGGATCACCATTTCCTGATTGACGATCAGGACAGGGACCAGCAACACCAGGACCCAGAGGAGACTCGTGCCGTACTTCTGACCGGCCTGGCTGTAGGTCGCAACGCCACCGGCGTCGTTGTCGCCCACCATGACGATGATCCCGGGCCCCAGCACCGCCAGCATCGCCAACACGCGTCCCCGCAGGCCGGTGCGACCGACCTCGTGTTGGCCGATCGTCCCGAAGGCGCCCTTGATGTCACCGATATGGGCCGAATCCAAGACAGCGGGGGTCGCAACGGACGCGCCGTCTGGAGCACGCTGAGTCTCATCGCTCATCGCGGACCTCCCGGGGAAAACAGCAGTCAAACGCGGGATGAACCGTCCGCGAGCGCCAGTTCGTCGGGAGGGAGCCGCAAGCGAGCTATGGGCTCGGTGCGACCTCCAGCTTCCCGGCTACGCGCGGACGCTCGGTACTGAGGGGTGTGTCGGTATCCGTCACTTCGTTGCCAAGGTCGGGTGGGCGCACAGGTCGCACGCGCCTTGAGACGGTACCACTCAGCTCGCCCCGGTCAACCCTCGCGGGTGGCTTCCGCACGCCGTTTCCACTCATCGGGGATAAGTGTTTCAAGCAGGTCGTCGACGGTGACCACGCCCAACATGCGATGCTCGTGATCGACGACGGGGGCGACCGTCAGGTTGTAGTCCGACATCATGATCGCGACGTCGGCGACTTCCCGATCCGGGTGCAGGTGCGGCGGCGATTGCTCGATGACATCGGTCAGCAGCACGTCGTCATCGTGCTGCAGCAGCGGGACGACCCGGATCGCACCGTTCAAGCGACCCTCGCCGTCGTGGGTGAAGATCGTGGCGAGGGCCTCGGCCGACAGTTCGGAGTCGCGGATGGCCGCCAAAGCCGCCCCGACCGCGGTACGGGCATCCAGACACATGAAGTCGAGCCCCATGAGCCCTCCCGCCGTCGACGGGTGAAAGCCGAGGAGCGTGCGCACCTTGCGCTGATGGGTCACGGGCAGGCGTTCGAGAATTGGGACTCGGCGGTCCTGATCGAGTTCCATGATGAGGTCGGCCGCGTCATCGGGTGCCATGCGTCCGATCAGGTTCGCCGTGTCCTCATCCGAGCGCTTTTCCAGGAACTCGAGTTGGTGCTCGACGTCCATCTCCTCGAAGACGTCGGCCTCGAGCTCGGAGTTGTGCCGGACCGCATCGATGATCTCCTGGCCTTCTTCGTGCGAGGCCGATTCGACCAGGTCGGCGATCTGGGCGGGGTGCAAGCGGGTGAGTTCGGTGGCCGGAAGCCCGTCGCCGGCACCGGGGACGTGACTCAAGAACGGTCGCACGCTCGTCCAGTCCAGGAACGGGCGACTGGGTGGTTTGCGGCTTGAGCGCGGCAGCGCGCGGCGCAGCAGCGCGCTAAACGAGGTGTCGATCCCCACCACGCACCACGCGTCGCCGATCTCGGCGAGCTCGATTTCGTTCGCCCGCACCAAGCGCACACCGGTGAGGTTGATCAGTCGCCGTCCCAGCACGTCGCGCCGGAGCAGTACCTCCCCGGGACGCCGTTCAAAGCGCCGCATATCCAGGCGCTCCCGAGCCAGGCGGATGCGCCCGGCCTCGAGCGCGGCGATCTGCTCGGCAGGTAGGAACACGTCCCGCCCACTGATGTGCGCCGTTATGCCGACGACCGGTGCATAGCCGCCGTCGGAAATTCGCACGAGCAGATCCGCAACCCGACCCAGCCGCTCTCCGGCGCGATCGAGGAGTGGGACCTTGGTCACCTGCGTGAGGTGAAGGATCCGCGTGGTCATTGCCCGTAACGATACGCGGGACGGATCCCATTGGCCATTGCGCGAGTTGTGATGGGCTGCAACATCTCGGGCGGTTGCCGGTTGGCTGATCTCGTTCGCACCCACACGCCCACGAAGACGGACGGTGGTGTTCCATCGAGGTCTGCGGCGAGTCGCGCGGCGCATGCGCCGCGGGTGGTGATCGAGTATCGGTGCGCGGTAAAGTGAGCGTGCTCACGATCGCAGCGTGGGCACGCCATCAACCGCGAGGATTGACCGACGTGAGCACCGCAGGCGACACGTCCGACAGCGATGACGTGGCACCGGGCGCCGAAGAACGGCGTCCGGGCGACATCGATTTTCAGCAGGGGCTCATCTTGCTCTACGAGGAGGAGGACGTCGCTGGCGCCGAAGCCGCGTGGCGGCAGGCCGATGCCCAGGGTCACCCGGGGGCCGCGACCCACCTGGGACTGTTGGCCTACCACGAGCGCAGGGACCTGGCCGCGGCCGAGATCGCCTATGCGCGCGGCTCCGAGCGGGGTGACGGCAACGGGGCCTTCCATCTCGGCCTGATCCTTGAGAGCCGTGGAGATCTCGAGGCCGCAGAAGCCGCGTTCGCTCGTGGCGATGCGTTGGGGCACGGTGGAGCCGCGACGAATCTCGGGGTCGTGTTGCACGAACGCGGTGACATCGCCGGGGCCGAGGCGGCCTTTGCACGTGCCGATCAGCGCGGCCATGGCGGGGGCGCATTCAATCTCGGCCTCGTGCTGGACGCTCGCGGCGATCTCGTCGGCGCACGGGCTGCGCTACTCCGCGCACACGAACGTGGTGAGCCCGGGGCCGACGACGCGCTCGCAGCCCTGTTGCGCCCATAGGTCGCCAGGTGTGCCTGCGGGTCCGTCGTCCGGCGCGGACCTGGCACAGAGCTCAAGTCCCGGCGCGTCTCGCCGAAGTAACGGTTGAGATCAATCATGGGATCTCCTGTTCCACCGACTGCTCGGGGTCGCGCCATGGACCGGCAAATCCCCGAGCGGCGGCTGGCGCCCCCTGCTGCGGTGTGGTGATCAAGACGCGGCCGGATCTGATCGATCCTGGCGCACATCGGAAGCGTCGTGGCGTGTGTCGCCTCCCGCGCCGGGGCAAGGATGGACGCGTTTGCGGCAAACTGTTTCGTGCGAGCACGCGTGTGCGGTGTTCGTGCGTCTCCGACCCCCGCGTGACGCGTGGTGATCCTTGAGCGACCCCGCAGCGGCACCGAACGCTTCTTTGCGAGCCGAGCAGCGCACCAATCCATGGCTGGTGCTCGTGCTGGTGTGTATGGCGCAGTTCATGGTGGTGCTCGATTCGACGATCGTGAACGTGGCGCTGCCGTCTATTCAGCGCGACTTGCACTTTACGGCCGACAGCCTCCAGTGGGTGGTCAACGCCTACACGCTGGTGCTCGGCGGGTTCTTGCTGCTCGGCGGTCGGGCGGGTGACCTGTTTGGTCGCAAGCGCCTGTTCGTGGCGGGTGTGGTGCTCTTTACGATCGCCTCGCTGATGAACGCCATCGGGACGACGGCAGGGATGCTGATCGTGTTTCGCGCGTTGCAGGGATTCGGGGCGGCCTTTATTTCTCCGGCAGCGCTGTCGATCGTGACCACGACCTTCACCGATGGTCGTCAACGGGCGAAGGCCTTGGCCGTGTGGGCCGCGATCGCCGTCGGCGGCGCGTCGATCGGGTTGATAGTGGGCGGCGCCCTGACTGAGTACTTGTCGTGGCGGTGGAACTTCTTTATCAACATTCCCGTTGGGATTCTCGTCGTGGTGTTGGCATGGCGCTTGCTTCCGGCGATGCGGCCGGAGCGCGAACACGCGGCCCGTGGGTTCGACATCACCGGCGCGATCACCTCGACCGCGGGACTCATGGCGTTGGTCTACGGGATCGTAGGGTCGAACCAGTACGGCTGGACGGCGCCCCGGACCCTGGGCTTTCTCGCCGGTGGGCTGGTGCTGCTGCTGGTGTTTGTGGCGATCGAGTACCGCGCGGCCCATCCGCTGGTGCGTCTGAGCATCTTTCGGACCCGCGCCTTGCGGGCCGCCGACGTCACGATGCTGATCGTCGCCGGTGGGATGTTCTCGGTCTTCTTCTTCGCGTCGCTGTACGTCCAGGAAGTGCTCGGCTTTAGCCCCGTGCGCGCGGGCCTCGGGTTCTTGCCGTTGATGGCTGCGATCATCTTCTCGGCCAATCTCGCGCAGCGGTTGGTCGGCCCCCTCGGGATCAAGATGACCGGGGTGATCGGAATGCTGATTGCGGCGCTCGGGCTGGGGCTGCTCTCGACGATCTCGGCCAACGGCAGCTACATGTCCGAAGTGCTCCCCGGGTTGGTGGTGATGGGCCTTGGCTTGGGGTTGACCTTCATGCCGCTCACGATGATGGCGACCTATGGGTCCAGCGCCGAGGATGCGGGGTTGGCCTCGGGTCTGCTCAATGCCTCGCAGCAGGTCGGCGGCTCACTGGGGCTTGCCGTCCTCTCGACGCTCGCGGCGCACCAAACCGGGTCCCATCTGTCGGGGCTCGGCCACGCACCGACGAAACTCGATCACGCGGCCGCGGCGGTCACCGGGTATCGGGCGGCATTCCTGGCATCGGCGGGCTTGATGCTGCTGGGGGCGGTCCTGCTGTCGGTCCTCATTAGTTCGCGCGATGCCCGCGTCGATGAGGTGGCGATTCCGGCGCCAATGGGGCTCGACGCCTAACGTGGCTACCGGCAGGCGAAGGCCTCCGGCTGTGGCTGGATCGGGTGACCGACCAGCCCTTCACGACCGCCTGGACGGTGCTGATCGCGGTGGCCACGGCGCTGACGAGCGCGGCCGGCATCACCCCTCGCACATCCACCGCGTCTGGCAAGGCACGGCGTGGGTGATCCAGGTGGTCACCACCGTCGGCTACGGCGACGTCGTATCGTCCTTGCTGCTCGGTCGGCTCGTTGTCGTTCCGATCCCGGTGATCGGGATCGCCTTCATGACGATGACGACCGCTGCAGTGACCAACCTGTTCGTAGAGCGCTCACGCCAATTGCGCCAGGTCGGCCACGACGTCCACGCCGAGTGCGCATGGCTTCGCGCGCGTGTGGATGAAGTGTTGGCGGAGGTTGGTGCGCTCCGGGGTTCCCACGTGCCGGGGTCGTCGGCGCGCCGGATCCGATGCACTCGCTGTCGGTCGAGCTTACGCGAGGATTGACCGGCGCCGGATTCCCACCATGCCGATCACAAGCAACACCACTGCGAGCCCACTCAACACGACCAGCGGTGTGACCTCGACGCTCCCACCGGGCAGGCGCGGCAGATGCGTGAACGCCGACGCATCAAGGACGATTTGGGGCAATTTCAGGAGGGGCCCAAAGAAGCTGATTACGAAGGTGGCCGCGATAATGGGCCATCCGAGTTGGCTGGCGCGCGGGAGCGTGC
>JADGPH010000290.1 GCA_017882555.1 Thermoleophilia bacterium | reverse complement strand
GTGCCCAGATGGACGACAACCTGACCTGCGTCGGCGTATCCGGCGGTGTAACTGCCCACCGAGTACGCCAAGCCGCGCTTCTCCCGGACCTCCTGAAAGAGGCGACTGCTCATCAGGCCGCCCAACAACGTGTCGAGCACCGCTTGGGCGTGGCGGCGCGGATCGGAGCGCGTCAGCCCGGGTCCACCGATGCACAGGTGCACCTGTTCGGTGGCCTTGTTCATGACCTCGAGTCGCGGAGCGCCGGGTGCCGCCGGGGTTGGTGCATCGGGCGCAGCGCCATTGCGCAGGTCGCCAAGCAATTGGTTGCTCAGCTCCACCAGGGCGTCCTGGTCAACGTTACCGGCGGCGGCAATCACCATGTTGGGCGCCTGGTAGTGGTGGGCGTGATAGGCGGCGATGTCGTCTTTGGGGATATGCGCGACGACATCCGCCGTGCCAATCACCGGTCGTCCCAGTGGCTGATTCGGGAAGATCGCGCGCGCCAGCATGTCGTGGACCTGGTCCTCGGGGTCATCGGCGTACATTGCGATCTCCTCGCAGACGACCTCGCGCTCTTGATCAAGGTCGGCGAAGGTCGGATGCAAAAGCATTTCGGCAATGACCGGGAAGCCCCGCTCGAGCAGCTCGTCGAGCACCCTGATGTACACGACGGTGTAATCACGTCCAGTGCCGGCGTTGACCTCACCACCGAAGCCATCAAAGATCTGTGCGATTTGTTCGGCCGTGTATTGCGGGGTGCCCTTGAAGAGTAGGTGTTCAAGAAAGTGCGAGACGCCCGCCTGGGCGGGCGTCTCAAATCGTGAACCCACACCGATCCAGATGCCGAGTGCCACGGAACGGACACCCGACATCGGCTCGCTGACGACGCGCAGTCCGCGGGATGTCGTATCCAGGCGCGGGCGGTCGGCAGCCATGATTAGTCCTCTTCGGTCAGACGACGACGGCGACGACGGGGCGGACGGCTCTCGCTCGCCACGATGGCAGCCTGTTCCTCCCCAGCGTCAAGGCCATCGCCTGGGACGGGCTCGCCGACATCTTCGAGACCGACGATGCGCAGACCAACGCGCCCGCGGGCCTTGTCGACTTCGACCACCCGTACATCGACCGTGTCGCCACGGTTGATGACGTCTTCGACCCTGTCCACGCGTCCTGCGGACAGGTTCGAGATGTGCAACAGGCCGTCGACACCCTTGGTGAGCTCGACGAAGGCGCCGAAGGTCGTGGTCTTGACGACCTTGGCTCCGTTGAACAGATCGCCGACCTCAACGTCCTTGGTCATCGCGCGAATGGCCTCGACACACGCCTTGGCCTTGAGGCCTTCGACCCCGTAGACGCTGACGGTGCCGTCGTCCTCGATGGAGATCTCGACGCTGTACTCCGCCTCGAGCCCGCGAATCGTCTCGCCGCCCTTACCGATAACGGTACCGATCCGCTCGGGGTCGATCTTGATCGCGGTAATGCGGGGGGCGAAGTCCGACAACTCCTCGCGCGGTGCGGAGATCGCGGTCTCCATGATCTTCAAGATGTGCAGGCGGCCCTTGCGTGCTTGCTCGAGGGCGTCGCGCAGGATCTGAAAGGTCACCCCGCTGATCTTGATGTCCATCTGCAAGGCGGTGATGCCGGATTCGGTGCCGGCCACCTTGAAGTCCATGTCACCGAGGTGGTCCTCGTCACCCTGGATATCGGTGAGGATGACGTAGTCCTCGTCCTCGCGAATCAGACCCATGGCGATACCCGCCACCGGGCGCGTGATCTTCACGCCGGCGTCCAGCAGGGCCAGTGTCGATCCGCAGACCGACGCCATGGACGATGAGCCGTTGGACTCGAGTGTCTCGGACACCAATCGCAGGGTGTACGGGAACTCGCCTTCGTCCGGAATCATCGGGCTCAGGGCACGCTCGGCCAAGGCACCGTGGCCGATATCGCGGCGCTTGGGGCCTCGCATCGGACCCGCTTCACCGACCGAGAACGGTGGGAAGTTGTAGTGGTGGATGTAGCGCTTGCTCGTCTCGGTACCCAGGCCGTCGATCCGCTGGGCGTCCTTGAGCGTACCGAGCGCGACAACGGTGAGCACCTGCGTCTCACCACGCGTAAACAGACCGGAGCCATGGGTCCGCGGGGTCACGCCGA
Organism: Thermoleophilia bacterium; assembly: GCA_017882555.1. Lineage (GTDB taxonomy): Bacteria > Actinomycetota > Thermoleophilia > Miltoncostaeales > Miltoncostaeaceae > CAITWD01. The sequence goes on along the minus strand of JADGPH010000290.1, from coordinate 3,972 downwards.
CCTCGACGCTGATCGGACGGATCTCGTCGCTCGAGCGGCCGTCCGGGCGCACCTTGTCGACCGCGATGCGGCGACGGATGATCGTCTTTTGAAGGCTGTCGAACGCGCGGTTGAGCGATGCGCGATCCTCGGGGCTGGACTCGTCTCCGAGCACGTCGGCGACTGCCGCCGCGCGGACGTCGGACACCTTGTCACGACGTTCCAGCTTGCCTTGCTCAAGGGTGGCCTGCTCGAGCTTGTCGAGCGCCACGGCTTGGACGCGGCTCAGCATGTCGGGGTCGATCGCGACCGAGGTGACTTCCCACTTTGCCTTGCCCGCGATGCGCGCGAGTTCCAGCTGCGCGGCGCAGAGCTTCTTGATCTCGTCGTGCGCGATGGCAAGTGCTTCCAGAAGCGATTCCTCATCGACTTCTTTGGCACCGGCCTCCACCATCGAGATCGCTTCGGCGGTTCCGGCCACGATCAGGTCGAGGTCGGATTCCTCGACCTCCTGCAGGGTCGGGTTGATGATGAAGTCGTCGCCGATCAGGCCGATGCGCACCGCGCCGACCGGGCCCTGGAAGGGCAGGTCGGAGATCATCAATGCCGCAGAGGCACCGTTGATGCACAGAATGTCGAATGCGTTGACCTGGTCCACGCTCATCACCGTGGCGATGACCTGGATCTCGTTGCGGAAGCCCTTCGGCCACAGCGGACGGATCGGACGGTCGGTCATGCGTGCAGTCAGCGTCGCACGCTCGCTCGGACGGGTCTCACGTTTGATGAACCCACCCGGGATCTTGCCGGCGGCGTACATGCGCTCTTCGATGTCGACCGTCAGCGGGAAGAAGTCAATGCCTTCACGGGGGGTACGAGCGCCAACGGCGGTCACCAGGACCATGTTGTCTCCCGAGCGCACCACGACGGCGCCATTCGCCTGCTTGGCGAGCTTGCCCGTCTCAAAGACGATCGGAGTGTCCCCGACGTCTGCTTTTACGACAGCTAATGCCATCTTATTCCTCGTCTCTGCTGGGACCCCCTGGCCCCAGCGCTTCAGTGGGGTCCCAGCATCGAGCGATGCCGGCGACCAGCGTCACGTGCTCGTTTTGGTTCGATTGGTTCACTGCGCGAGCGCTCGAGAACGTCGCCCTCGAGCCTGCCCAGATGCACACCGGTGTCTTAACGGCGCAGCCCCAGCTGCGCGACCAGCGCCCGATACCCCTCAAGGTCGGTGCGTTGCAAGTAGTTCAGCAACCGGCGGCGGCGTCCTACCATCTTCAGCAGGCCGCGGCGCGAGTGGTGATCCTTCTTGTGCGTACGCAGATGCTCGGTGAGCTCGTTAATGCGGGTGGTGAGCATCGCGACCTGCACCTGAGCCGACCCTGTGTCGGCGTCGTGGCGTGCGTGCGTGCCCATGATCTCGAGCTTTTGCTCTCGTGTCAGCAATGTACGTAGTTCTCCTGAATCGGCCTCGGCGCCGCCATGGAGCCGCACCGGGTCATAAGGTGTTCACGCCTGGTGGGCCGACATGGATGCCAGCCTGCGCCGCCGAGACGCACACGTCCGTGTGTGCGGGGCGACAAGGTGTGACCAGTTCGCGTTGCAGGGTAGCAAACCCGCTCCGTGCAACGCCGGGAGCCGGGCGTCTCAGCGTCCAAGGACACCGTTGGCAGGTGTGGCGACCAGCTCGCGGGTGCGTGCGATATCGATGTGAATCTGTGCGACCAGGTCCCCCGCGTCGGCAAACCGCTGTTCATCACGCAGGCGCATCACGAACTCGACGCGAATCGGCTCGCCATAGAACTCCGGGCCGTGATAGTCGAGCAGGAACGCTTCGATCCGCAACGGGTCGCGTTCGTGACCGACCCGAAAGGTCGGTGCCACCCCGATATTGATCGCGGCGGTTACCTGTCCGTGCCGGGTCGTCGCACGGCCGGCATAGACCCCCTTTCCGGGAATCGCCGCGTAGGGGATCGGTTCGATATTGGCCGTCGGCAGGCCGAGCGTGCGCCCGCGCTGATCACCGGCGACGACCACCCCTTCCACGATGTGAGGGCGCCCCAGCAGCACGGCGGCCTCATCGAGTCGGCCCTCGCCGATCAGGCGACGAATTCGGGTTGAGCTAATCGGCTTACCGTCGGGGCTCACGATGATACCGGGCGCGATCACCTCGACTCCGCGGGCGCGTCCGTAGGCGCGCATTCCGTCGGCGGTACCGGTTCCCCCGCTGCCGAACCGGAAGTTCTGCCCCACCACGACCACCTCTGCGCCCAGCGGCGGCGAGGCGATCATCTCGACGAAGCGATCCGCGCGGATACGGGCAAACGCCTGGGTGAAGGACACGATCAGGAGCTCGTCCACCCCGCACGAGGCGATCAACTCGCTCTTGAGATCGACGGGGGTTAAGACTGTGGTCTTCAACTCGGGTCGCAAAACGTCGATCGGGTGTGGCTCGAAGGTCATCACCATCACGGGTATGCCCCGGGCGCGGCCGTGTGCACGCGCTTGAGCGATGATCTCGCGGTGGCCGAGATGCACGCCGTCGAAGGTGCCAATCGCAACCGCGCGGCGACGGTCTCCGATGGGCAATTCCCCGAGTGAGGCGTATGTCTTCACCGGTACTCCGGACCGACGAAGACGCTTGACGGGCGGATGAGCCCGTCGTGCGCGACGGCGATTGCCAACAGCGTGCCATCGTGGGCCGTAATCACGACCTCTCCGTCGGTCATCGCTGTAGCAATCGCGCGCCCGTGAACGAGTGCGCGAGCGTCCTGCGGACCAACGACAGCGGTCGAAATATCGGCAAGCAGTGAGGTCAACGGCACCGGCGCGACGTAAGGGACCCGGTCCAGCGCAACCGCATCGGCAATTTCAAGATGGCCAACCGCGGTGCGACGCAACGCCTGGCAGTATGCACCGCAGCCGAGTAGCTCGCCGAGATCGACCGCGATTTGGCGGACATAGGTCCCTTTGCTGACCCGTAGCTCAACGGTCAGCTCGCAGGCGTCGCGGTCGTAGTCGACCAACTCAAGTTCGTGGACCAGCATGGATCGCTCCGGGGTCGCGACCGATTCCCCCCGCCGGGCGCGGTGGTAGAGCCGCTCGCCGTCGACGCGTACTGCCGAATAGGCCGGAACCCGCTGTGTGGTCCAGGTGCCCAGCTCCGTGAGGGCATCCTCGATGGCGTCTATCTCCGGGACGGGGCCCCCGGTGGTAATCGGGCCCTCGGGATCGCCGGTCTGCGAGCGTGCACCGCATCGAATCGTGGCCCGATAGGCCTTGGGCTGTGTGCTGATGCGATCGGCCAGCCGCGTGGCGCGTCCGGCGAGGATAATCAGCAGTCCCGTGGCGAACGGATCAAGTGTGCCTGCGTGCCCGACCTTGGTCCCACGCGAAAGGCGGCGCCGGACATCGCGAACGATGTCGTGGGAGGTTGGTCCAGCCGGCTTGTCGACAAGCCACGCGCGGGCTTGCCAGCGGTCAGCGTTCACCGGCGAAGTATCCAGCGACGCACGATTCGATCCAGGCAAAGAGCTCGTCGATCGGCAATGTCGTCGAGAAGCCGGCCGCCGAGCGGTGCCCACCCCCACCGTATTTGCGGGCGATCGCCGAGACGTCAGGGTCGCCGTCGCACGAACGCAGCGACACGCGCCATCCCTTATGGCCGGATTGGCGCGCGAGTCCTGCCACCTCGACCCCCCGGATGCTGCGCATGGCCTCGACAATGCCTTCGGTGTCATCGCCACCGGCGGCGTGAAAATCCTCGGGACCGAGTGCCACGAGCATCAGGCGCCCATCGCACAACAGCTTGGCGTGATCGGCCACGCGTCCCAACAAGCGCAGCCGGCATTCGGGCTGCTCCTCGTAGAGCTGACGCGCGATGAGGTGCGGGTCGACGCCCGCGCTGATGCAGAGTCCGGCGATGCGGTGGGCTTCGAGCCCGGTGTTCGAATAGCAGAACCGTCCAGTGTCGGTCAGGATCCCCACATAGAG
>JADGPH010000289.1 GCA_017882555.1 Thermoleophilia bacterium | reverse complement strand
GTACCGCGGCACCCGGGTTCCCAAGGCTGTGTCGCGCGCTCGGTATCCTCATGCCCGATGATTTCTTGCGACGATCGTATGGCGTGCGTGTGGCAATTACCCCAGGTGCAGGTGTCCTGGTGACCGGCCGGTGGGCGCGCCGCATGCGCGGCCGCCTGGGTGCGCTCGTGCTCGGCATGGCGACGCTCGCGGTGCTGTGCGCCGGGACGTCCCTGGGCGCTGCCCCGTCGGCGACTGCCCAGGTCATCGCGGCGCCGGTGACACCGGTGTACCTGCCGTCGGCGCCCGTGCGCCCAGGTCGGCGCAGGATTCCAATCTTGATGTACCACGTGATCCATGCGCCGCCGCCGAGCGCGGCCTTCCCTGGGCTCTGGGTCGCGCCTCAGGAGTTCGCAGGTCAAATGCACGCGCTCGCGCACGCCGGCTTTCGGGCGATCAGCCTCGATCAAGCCGGTGCGTACTGGCGCTATGGCGCGCAGCTGCCGCCACATCCGATCATCGTCACCTTCGACAACGGCTACGCCTCTCAGTACACCGCGGCCCTGCCGATCTTGCGCGCGATGGGGTGGATTGCCGATCTCAACCTGCAGTTGTCACTTCATGCTCCCGTAGGGCTGACGCCGAAGCAGGTGCGACGGATGCTGGCCGACGGCTGGGAACTCGATACCCAGGGTTTTACCCATGCCGACCTCGTCAAACTCGACGCCGCCCACCTGCACTACGAGATCACCGAGGCCCGCCGGCGGTTGCGGCGAAACTATGGGGTGCCGGCAAAATGGTTCTGTTACCCCTCGGGTCACTACAACTCGAAGGTCGTCGCGGCGGTGCGGGGAGCCGGATACGTGGGTTCGACGACGGTCATTCCGGGTTGGGCAAGCTCGGCCGACACCTATCGCCTGGCGCGGTTGCGCGTGCTCGGCGGCACGAGCCCGCAGGCCTTGGTCAGTCAGGTGCTTGTCAATGCACACAACGCCCTCCCCCCGGTGGCCTACCCCGGGGGCTGAACGTGGGCGTCGTGCGCTCGGCGCGCGGGTGGTGCTAGCGGCAGGTCACCCGGACGGCGCCGTCGAGAATCAGGTCATAGAGGACGGCGTTGACGTGGACCGCATCCGCCGCACCGCAGTAGCTGGCCGGGCTCGTCGAGTACTCGGCCTCGAGGATCGGCTTGCCCGCAGCGGTGTACGGGGCGAGCGATGAGCACTCGCTGTATTGGAACCACTCCTCGTCGATCGCACCATCGAGGAACGGTGCGAGCACCGCCGACTGGTCGACGTAGTTCTTCTGGAACGCCGCCAGCTCGAGCGAATGTGCTGTGGCAGCCAGCCACTCGAGGTAGGTGTTGTTCTGGGTACTCGAGATGGCAAAGCCGGTCGAGTTCTCCGAGCCGTCCATGTTGTCGAATTCGACCGCGTCGAAGCCCTTGGACGAGCACATCTGCAAGCACGCGGTCATGATCGCCTGGAGTTGTGCGTAGTACGTGCTCGCCGCCGAAACATTCAGCCACTTCTCACCGGGCCATCCGTTGCCCGAGCCAAGCAGGCCGGCCGGGAAGCTCGCCGCGTCCGGCCGCCAGTTCTCATACGTACCCACCGAGATGTAGCAGATGACGTGTGTGCCCTTGGCACGGAGCCCGGCGACCGTGGACGCGGCGTTATCGACCTCGTAGACCATTGGCGCTGGGGCAAGCGCACCGGTAAAGGTCGTGGAATTGGTACCCAGGTCGGTGGCGCTCGCGAGATCCAATGGGTGATCGAGTTCCCAGCGCCAGGCCTGGAGGTCTGCGCACTCGGGGCCCACCACGAGCCGGTGTTCGTGCCCGGCGGCGGCAATGAGCCCACGGACGCGACATGTACGCCGGAACGAGAGTGCGGGGGCATCTCAGCTCTGCGCCTTGTAACCCCCCGGCAACGTCGAATCGGGAACTCGGGGGAGGTCGCTCCGGGCTCTCGTCGGCATCCGTTCCGAGATGCTTGACGGGCCCTTGGGTTGATCCTCGGGGGCCGTCGCCACCGATGCTGGGGTCGCGGGACCCTTCGAACCGGGGGCATCCGCGACGCATCCACGCGGTGACGGCGTCTGTGCGGACCTCGCAGATACGGAGCTGATCCGTAGTCTGCGCTCAGAATCCGATGCCAGGAGGGGTCACATGAGCGAGCGGTTTGTCCGCGGATCCGAGTTGCTTGATCAGATTCACACCGGGGGTGGCGCACGGCTCGTCGAGGCCATGTCCGACATCGCTCCCGATCTTGGTCGGTTCATCATCGAGTTCGGGTTTGGTGAGGTGTACTCCCGCCCCGGGTTGCGGCTGCGCGACCGGCAAATCGCTACGGTGGCCGCGCTCGCGGCGATGGGGACCGCACAGCCGCAGTTGGTGGCCCATATCGAGGGCGCGCTGGCGGTTGGCGTAACCAAGCCCGAGATCATCGAGATCATCATCCAGATGGCCCTCTACGGGGGGTTTCCGGCAGCGATGAATGCCGTCGATGCGGCGCGTCAGGCATTTGTCGCATTCGATGGGCAAGACGATTCGGCGCCCCTCGGCTCCTGAGCCCCCGGTGGTGACGCGCTAGCGTCCGTCGACCGGTCAGGCCGCCGGCATCGCGTCCGGATCGGCGTCGTGGGCCACGGTCTGGTCGGCATGGGACGTCGAGCGGTCGCGGCGCATGCGCGTGGTGGTGGCTGGCACGTTGCGCCGTTGGATCACCCAGTTGCCGAGCACCGAGGCGGTGCACGCGATCAGGTTGACGGCAAAGACGACGCAAAAGCGCCAGGCGGGGTTGCGGGCCGACCAACCGTCGTCGGGCCAGGCCTGACTCTGAATGAGCCACCACCCGACCATGACGCCGAACACCACCACGGACACCGCCGAGCGCTCGTCGCGTTGGAGCAGGCGCCCACCCCACACCCACAACAGGGGCAGCAGGAAGATTGAGTAGGCCAGATGCACCATCGGGATCACAAGGACCATGCACCCGGCGATGTTCCAAAGGCACATGGTGGCATCACCCGGGGTCCAGAGTGTCAACAGGATCAGCCCGACGACCCATGGCAGCAGGACGCAGATCAGCCCGATCCGCAGGCTGTTTGAGACATAGAGCGGCTGGGCAAGCCCGGTGCGGGAGAACAGCAGGCTGGCCGTTCCCCACAGGGAGTGGCTGACCAGGTCGTAGGAGCGCTGGGCGCTCGTGCTGGACACAAACGTATGCAGGCCCGAGGACCCACCAAAGCCCAAGATCAAGATCGGGGCGGCGCAGACCGTGATCGCAAACGCGATCATCGCGCGCGCGCGGTTGGCCAGGCTGCGCTGGAGCATGGCGACTCCGTCGACAACGGGCCACACTTTGAGCACGACGGCGAGCCCGAGAAACACCGCGCGCGTTCCGGGCTTGCGGCGGCTCTGGGCCCACGCCGAACACAGGAGCAAGATCAGGACAAAGATGTCGACCTGCC
>JADGPH010000003.1 GCA_017882555.1 Thermoleophilia bacterium | reverse complement strand
TTGGCGTAATAGAGCAACGGAGTCTGGCAGCGCCAACAATGCGGATATGCATGCACGTACGCCGTTTCGCGGAACACGCGACCACGCGACCGCAGATCCTCGATCAGGGCACGATCCGCATCTTTGACAAACACCCCTTCGACGCTCGGCACGGCGTGCGTAAACCGCCCCTGGCGATCGACGGGATTCGGCGCGTCCAACCCCTGAGCCCGCGCGACGTTCATGTCGTCTTCACCAAACGCGGGGGCGATGTGGACGATGCCGGTCCCGTCGTCGGTCGTCACGAACTCCGCCGGCACCACCCGGTGCGCACCCGGGATGTCCGCGAACGGCGGAACGTATGCCCACCCCTCGAGCACCGCACCAGGGTGGCGCTCGAGGATCGTCGCCCCGTCACCGAGCACCTTGGCAACCAGCGGCTCGGCCAAGATCACGCGGTGCCCATCGTGTTCGGCAACGACATAGGTGACCTCGGGATTGACCGCGACCGCCTGGTTGGCCGGCAGGGTCCACGGCGTCGTGGTCCAGACGAGCAACGACACATCCGGACGATCGACCAGAGGGAACCGCACGTAGATCGACGGATCCTCCACATCTTTGTACCCGAGCGCCACTTCGTGGCTGGAGAGCGCCGTTCCGCACCGCGGGCAGTAGGGAACAACCTTGTCGCTTTCGTATATCAGGCTGCGCTTGTCGAGCTCCGCCAGGCTCCACCAGACGCTCTCGATAAATGGCGTGTCCATTGTGCGGTAGGCGCGATTGGTGTCGATCCAGAATCCGATCCGCTCGGTCAGGCGCTCCCACTCGTCAAGATAGGTGAGGACCGACTCCCGGCACTGTTGGTTGAACTCTGCAATCCCGTAGGCCTCGATGTCGGGCTTGCCGGAGAGTCCCAGGAGCTTCTCGACTTCGAGCTCCACCGGGAGCCCGTGGCAGTCCCAGCCGCCGCGACGCTCGACGTAGCGCCCGCGCATCGTGTGAAAACGTGGGAACACATCCTTGAAGACCCGTGACAACACATGGTGGGATCCTGGTCGGCCGTTCGCCGTGGGAGGGCCCTCATAGAACACGTAAGGCTCACCGCCCCGACGCTCGGAGACGCTGCGCGCAAAGATCTGCTCGTCGCGCCAGAACTCCAGAACCCGCTCCTCCATCTCACGCCAGTCGGTCGCGGACCCCGGCGTCTGCCATCCCCGCGCCCCCGCCGTCTGCTCACTCATCAGGGGTGACCTCCGTGGGGTGTTCAAGATGCGCGCGAATCTCGTGGAAATCCTCGAAAGCGACAAACGGGCGCTGTGCATCACTCAGCCAGTCGGCGAGTTCCGAACGCGCGAATACCACATCTGCGGCACCACAGACGCACCGATCCGAGACACCATCGCCGACGTAGGCAACCGGCAAGCCGGTGCTGCGGATGGCCGCGAGCGCGAAGCGCTTGCAGGGACGATTGCACAATTTGCAGCGTTCGCCTCGGTTGGTCCACACCAATTGCGTGCCCTCCGCCGAGAACACCGCGTCGTGTGAATGACATGGAAGGTCCCCAAGCCCAATCCGATCCAGGATGTCGGCGATCACGACCCGGAATCCGTCCGACAATACCCCGACCTCATGACCGGCGGCGCGCGCCCAATCGACGAATTCCACGAAGCCCTCGCGGATCCCGGCTTCTGCACGCACAAGCTCACGAATCTGGTCCGGCGTGGCACGTACCATTGCGAACTCCGCCTGCATGGCCTCCTCAACACTCACCCGACCCGCGACAACATCCGGCGTGATGCGATCCCAGACGGACCGGTCGCCGAACCGGTCGACGATGAGGTGCAGCGTGTCGTGCTGCGTAATCGTGCCGTCGAAATCGACAGCGATAAGGAAACGCCTCACGGGCGCAGGATGGTACCAGAGGCCTGCCGGTTGCCCCCGGTCTAACATCCCAAAGGTGCACGACAGAACGATCGTTCGCGATCCCGCGAACGCCTCCTGGCCCCACCACCGACGAAAGTGCGCGCGGTCATGACCGCCCCTCGGCCGATCTTCGTTCATGGCGCCATCGCGGGATCCTCCTGCTGGGGCCCGCTCACCGAACGCTTTGACGGCGCTGCGGTCCTCGGACTGCCCGGACACCCCAACGGCACCGCGATCCGCAACGGCGGCGAGCTCGTCGAGTGGATCGCGCTTGCCATGGCACAACTTCCCGGACATCGAACGATCGTCGGGCACGGTTTGGGCGCACTGCTCGCGCTCGGCGTCGCCCGCACCCATCCCGAGCTCATCCACGGGGTCGTCGCATTGGGCGCCGCGACGGAGCTGTCCGTTCCCGATGTGGCAGGTCTCGATCATGACGCTGCGGTCGCCAGGATCGTCGCCTCGTGTATGCGAGACCCCGACAGCGACTTTGGCGAGGCCGTGGGTCGGGCTATGGAGGTTATCGGGCCCGAAACCCTTGAGGCCGACCTCGCCCTCTGCCGGGAGCTCAACATCCTCGAGACTGCGTGCGACGTGCGCTGCCCGGTGCTCATCGTGTCCGGTGACCAGGACACGTGGGCATCCCCCGATTCGGCGGGGTCGCTGGCCCGAGCGCTGCCAATCAGCCATTACGTGGTCGTGACCGGCGGCCGACACTTGGTCCACGCCGATGCTCCCGCGACGACCCAGCTGCTGATTGCTGCGTTTCTCGCTCGACTCGAGCTCACGTTGGCTGAGGAATGAGCCGCACGCGCCGGATCGCGCTGATCGTCAATCCCGCCGCAACGCGCACCACGGATCAGCTCCGAGAGCGAATCCGTGCGGAACTCGCTCCGCACGGGCTCATGGATGTAGCCACCCCGCATGGCGCCGCAGACATCCGCATCGCCGTGCAGCACGCCATCGACGTCGGCGCCGAAATCATCGCGGTCCTTGGGGGGGACGGCACGATCGGAATTGCTGCGAGCGTGCTTGCCGACACCGAGATCCCCCTCATTCCGCTCCCCGGCGGATCCACCAATGTCTTGGCACGGGGGCTCGGTTGGCCCGCAGCACCCGAACGTGCGGCTGAACGCGTGGTCACGGCACTGGCGCAGCCGTATCGCGAGCTCGCGATCGGACGGCTCGAGGCCGCCGGGCGCACGACCGTCTTCTGTGTGAACGCGGGGATCGGTCTGGATGCAGCCACGGTCGCTTGGGTCGAACGCCACCCGCAGATCAAGCGCCGCTTGCGTCAGGGCGCGTTCGCGCTGGCAAGCCTCGGCCCGGGCTGGCACGCGCTACGCTCGGGTCCCACGTTGACGGTGCACCACAGCGACGCCACCGAGGGCATCCTCGTGCATTCACTGATCGCCGCCTGTGGTGCACCCTACGCCTACCTGGGACCTCAGCCGCTAAATCTGCTGCCACACGTTGCCTGGGACGGCCGCCTGGAATGGGTCGGGCTCACCGATCGCTCTCCCATTCGTGCAATTCAGATGTTGCTGCGCGGGCTCACCAACGCGGGGCACCTCGCCGGACCGGGCGTGGTCGGCGGGACGACCCGTGCACCCCTCCGAATCACCGCTGCGGCGCCCTTTCCCGTGCAGGTTGATGGGGATCCCTTCGGAGAGGTCACCGAGATCACCCTGGCGCCGGGCGGACGCCTGAGGGTATTCGCACCCGGCTCCTAAAGATCGCTCTGACGGCGACCGATGGTACGTCGTACGGCTGACACCGATGTCACCCAGACCCGCGCAAGGAGGCGTGCAATATGGCGGTCCAAGGACCCGACCCCCGTGCCGCTGCGCGCGGCGTCGTGGCCATCGCACTGGACTTGGCGCGCATGGATCCCGATCGCCGACCGAGCGCCGACATGTGCAGCTGGTGTCGCAAGCTTGCCAAGGACCTTGGGGTCCCCGCTCGCGAGCACATGGACACGAACCGCGAGCTTGCATTTGAGGCCCTGCGCCTTGAGCTCGTCGCGCATCACTTCGTTGATGACGCCTCACGACCACCGGACCGCGTGCTCAGCGAACTCGTGAACCAATAAGGGCCCGCGCCCGGCGCCCTATGCGCTGGTGGCTTCACGCATGGCACCAAGGCGGCGGAACCGTTCACGACGCTGACGGCGACGTTCGGCCAGAGGAAGCGCCTGCAACTCGCGAATCGTCCGTGACAGGTACCCGTCGAGCAATCGAGCGGCTTCGTCGTGCGCACTATGTGCGCCGCCCTCGGGTTCCGGGACGACCGCGTCCGCGACGCCCCACCGATAACAATTCGCTGCCGTGGGCTTGAACGCCGCAGCGGCGAGCTTCGCCTTGCTCGCATCACGCCACAGGATCGCCGAGGCGCCTTCCGGTGATATGACCGAATAGGTCGCGTTCTCCAACATCACCACGCGATCGGCGACACCAAGTGCCAGCGCGCCCCCGGACGACCCCTCTCCAATGATCACCGCGACGGTGGGTACGCGCAGTCGCAGCATCATCAGCATGCTGCGTGCGATCGCGCCACCCTGACCGCGTTCCTCGGCGTCTGCGCCGGGGAACGCTCCCGGGGTGTCAATCAGCGTGACCAACGGTATCTCGAGCCGCTCGCACAAGTCCATGAGCCGCATGCCCTTGCGGTATCCCTCAGGGCTCGGCATGCCGAAGTTGCGGTACGCCCGATCTTGGGCGTCGCGACCTTTTTGCTGGCCGATCACGGCCAGCGGGGCGCCATGATACCGACCGATGCCTGCCACAATCGCTGGATCGTCGCCCTTCAGCCGATCGCCGTGAAGTTCTTCGAAGTCGGGCATCAGGCGTGCGATGTAATCCAGTGGATAGGGACGATCTTGGTGGCGCGCGAGTAGAACCGCATCCCAAGTATCTCCGGGGACCGCCTCGCTCCCGGCGAGCCGACCCGCAATCCGGCGAACAAATCGACCGCCACGACCACTTGAAGCCGTTGGTGTGCTCATGAGCCGGAATGCCCCCGGGACGGATGGTACGTCGCATCGGCGGGGCGCCCGCGCAGGCGCCTCGACAGGCTCGGCAGCGCCTGAGCCATGCGGGCGGCTCGCTCGCTTCCGTTTTGGGCCAGCTGGCTTGCGAGCGACTGCGACTCGTCGCGGGGGGGCTGCTCGAGAATTCCCAGCAACCGCCCCAATCGTGCCGGCAGCTCCCTGCGATCGACGACCGCGTCGACGTGACCGTGCTCAAACTGGCGTTCAGCCAGACCAAAGTTGGCGGGCAACTTCTCGTGCGTGGTCTGCTCGATCACCCGCGGACCCGAAAAGGCGATCAGCGCACCGGGTTCGGCGTAGGTCACATCGCCCAGCGACGCGAACGACGCCCACACGCCCCCGGTCGTCGGATGCGCCAGGACCATCACGAAAGGCAGGCGAGCATCGGCAAGCTCATCAAGCGCCACGATCGTCTTGGCCATCTGCATCAATGCCAGCACGCCTTCCTGCATCCGCGCACCACCGGATGAGGTAACGCTGATCAGCGGAACGTTGCGCGCGACCGCGAACTCCGCCGCACGAGCAAATCGCTCACCGACTACCGAGCCCATCGATCCACCCAAGAACCCGAATTCCATCGCCGAGACGACGCACGGTTGGCCCTCGATCTCGAGATAGGCCGAAATCATGGCTTCGGTTGCGCCTTTCGCCTCCGCGGCACGCACGCGCTCGGTATACGGCTCCAGATCGACAAACCGCAGCGGGTCGGCGGCACGCAACTCTCCACCGATCTCCTCCCAGGGCTCCCCGCCCGCTAAGTGATCCAACCGCTGCCGGGCGGTCATTCCAAAATGGTGATCGCAGACCGCGCAAACGTAGCAATTGCGCTCCATCTCCTCGGCCCGAAAGTGGCTCTGGCAGTGCGGACACGAGCGTTCGTCGCCAGGCAAACGGCGTGCAGGTCCCGTCGCGGGACGCTTGCCGCGGAGGCGGTCGATCGAGATAGAGATCGGGCGGCGTGACATCGACAGTTCCGATTATCGCAGGGCCGAGGGTGGGTTCGCGTCCGAGCTGCCGCTGATTCCCACCGATGCTCGCTGGGCAAGCCAACGTTCAACACTTGCACGGTAGGCCGGCACGAGCCGACCCATGGGACGAGCCTCAAGGACGCCGCGCGCAGCATCTGTTTCCGAGTGCCCCAACAAGCGCAGTGTGGCATAGGCCAGCATCACCGAACGGCGACGTCCTTGCTGACAGTGGATCAGCACCCGGGCCTCCGGGTCAGCGTGCAACGCCTCGGCAGCAAAAAGCGCCGCATCTGACCAGTTTTCGGGTTCCTTCGGGCGGCCGGTATCCCACATCCCCGCATGCGCCACGTTGTCCTTACCCAAGACCTTGCGCGCCGCCCAAAGATCTTGACTGAACATCGTCTGCGGCGTGGCCCGGCAGACGACCAGATGCGTGATGCCATGATCGGGCAGCCGCAGAATCTCCCCCGCAACCGGCATCGCACCGATCGCGACCCGCTCGCCGGGCACGAACGAGAGACCATTCAAGCCGTGGCGGGGTCCGTACACCCGGGTCGCAACGCTGTGCCACAGACCCCGAACTCCTGGGATGCGATCGCTGCTTACGGTGATTCCACCCTTCCGAAGACCAAGGCGGCGTTGTGGCCACCAAACCCAAACGCATTCGACACCGCGACCTCGACCTGAGACGCACGAGCCACGTTGGCCACGTGATCCACTCCGACGCACTCGGGATCGAGATGATCCAAGTTGATCGTTGGGGGGATCCATCCGGTGTTGAGCGCAAGCGCGGTCAGCGCCGCCTCGATGCCACCTGCGGCACCAAGACAGTGGCCGTGCATCGACTTTGTGGAGCTCACCAGGCACTTCTTTGCATGCGCCTCGCCGAGCGCAAGGAGAATCGCCCGGATCTCGTTGGGGTCCCCAACGGGCGTCGACGTCGCGTGCGCGTTGACATAACCCACCTGCTCAGGATCCACGTCCGCGTCCGCAAGCGCCATGCGAATCGCGCCGGCCGGTGCCGTTCCCGTCGGATCGGGTTCGGTGACGTGATGCGCGTCGGCGGTGAGGCCGTACCCCAACAGCTCGGCGTAGATGTGCGCACCACGGGCTATCGCGTGCGACCACTCCTCGAGTACCAGCACCGCCCCGGCTTCGCCCATGACAAATCCGTCGCGGCCAGCATCGAAGGGGCGGCTCGCGGCGGTCGGAGCATCGTTGCGGGTCGACAACGCCCGCATCGCGTTAAATGCCCCAATTCCGATCTCGACCACGGCGCACTCTGCACCACCCGCGATAATCACGTTGGCGCGACCCAGGCGAATGGCATCAAGGGCCTCGCCAATCGCATGGTTTGATGTCGCGCAGGCGCTCACCGTCGAGAGCACCGGACCCCGCAACCCGAGCTGCATCGAGATCTGCGCGGCCCCCATGTTGGCGATCATCATGGGGATAAATAGGGGCGACAATCGATCCGGGCCACGCTCGAGCGCGACTTGGGTCTGCTCGACGAAGGTCGACAGACCACCGATGCCGCTGCCGACGTATACACCCGCATCGGGAATCTTGGTTGGGTCGAGCCCGGCGTCATCAAGACCCAATCGCGCTGCGGCGACCGCCATCTGCGCGAACCGGTCCATGCGCCGCGTCGCGCGACGATCCATGAACTGTTCGGGGTCGAAATCCACCACCTCGCAGGCAATTCGTGTCGAGAGACGGCTGGGGTCGAAGCCCGAGATCGGACCCGCGCCACTCATGCCGGCGAGCGCGTTACGCCACACGTCCTCACGACCGATGCCGATCGGGCTGACGAGACCGAGTCCCGTGATCACAACTCTGCGACGAGCTTGGATCACGTACCCAGTCCTCCATCGATCCGGATGACACTGCCCGTGATGAACGCGGCGTCCGGCGAGCACAAGAATGCCACGACGCCGGCCACGTCCTCGGGAGTTCCGAGACGCCCCAACGGAGTGGCCGTCCGCACCTGCTCACGTTGGTCATCCGACAGCGCCGCAGTCATGTCCGTCGCGATATACCCGGGTGCAACGGCGTTGACGCGAATCCCACGCGGGCCGACTTCCTTGGCAAGCGACTTCACCATACCGATCAGTCCCGCCTTCGCGGCCGCATAGTTGGCCTGCCCGGGGTTGCCGATGAGCCCGACCACCGAGGAGACAGCGACGATCGTTCCAGAGCGCCGGCGAAGCATTCCGCGCACGGTGGCGCGCGAGACAAAGAACGCACCAGTCAGATTGGTGTCGATGACCGCCCGCCAGTCCTCCGCGGAAATCCGCATGAACAAGCCGTCGCGGGTAATCCCGGCATTCAGCACCACGGCGTCGAGAGGCCCGAGCTCCGCCTCGGCGGCTTCCACCAGACCGACCGCCTCGTCCTCAACCGAGACATCGGCCTGCAGTGCCACAGCGCGGCGCCCGTGTGCGGTGACAGCGGCCACGGTGCGCTGGGCGCCCTCGGCGTCCGATCCATAGCCCACCGCGACATCGAAGCCATCGCGCGCGAGCGCGTCCGCGATGGCTGCACCGATACCGCGACTTGCTCCTGTGACGAGTGCAACTGGCACTATCGGACCACCTTAGCCAACGCTGCAAGATCGCCCGGCGTATTGATTTGCAGAATCGACGCGTCGCGCCGTACGCGCTTGACCAGCCCCGACAGCACGCGCCCAACGCCGAACTCGATGAATTGGGTGACACCCGCGCCAAGGGCGACCTCGATGGCGGCGCCGAACCGCACCGGCGACACCAGTTGCCTCGCCAAAAGTTCACGCAAGGTGTCCGACGATTCAAATGCACACGTCGTGGTCGACAAAAAGGGTACCTCGATCGCCCCAGGCGTCCACGCTGCCAACGCTGTTGACAGGCGCTCGGCTGCCGACGCAACGAGCGGCGAGTGGAAGGCCCCCGAGACCTGCAAGCGGGCGGCCTTGCCGCCCGTGGTGGCAATCCTTTCAAGCACGCGAGCGATGCCGTCGCACGTGCCGCTCACCACAACCTGTCCCGGGCAGTTGAAGTTTGCCGGCCATACGTCGCCGATGTCTGCGCACAACGCCTCGACCTCACGATCGGTCGCGCCCAGCACTGCCGCCATCGCCCCCGGACTGGAATCCGCTGCCGCTTGCATGGCGGCACCCCGCTCGGCAACCAACCGCAACGCATCCGGGTACGTGATGGCGCCCGCAACGACGAGCGCGGAGTACTCGCCCAACGAGTGGCCCATCACCAGATCGCCGCGAAGCCCGACCTCTTCGGCGGCTCTCCATGCGGCGACGCATGTGGCCACCAGCGCGGGCTGGCACACGTCGGTCTGCATCAGGCGCTCCGCCGGGCCCGAGAAGCAGACCTCCGACAGGGCGTAGCCCAGAACCTCATCCGCTTCCTCGTAGGTCGCGCGGGCCGCCTCAGAGCTCGCAGCAAGCTGTTGGCCCATGCCGACCGCTTGAGCCCCTTGTCCGGGAAACATCAGTGCAATCATTCTGGCTCATACCTCACGAAACACGCAGCCCATGTAAGACCCGCGCCGAACCCCACCATCATGACGCGCATACCCGGCCGCAACGCCCCGGCATCCCGAGCTTCCGCCATTGCAAGCGGAATCGACGCGGCCGAGGTATTTCCGTAGTGCTCCAGGTTATTGAAGACCCGCGCGGCGTCGATTCCAAGACGCCCGATGGCGTGGTCAATGATCCGTTGATTGGCCTGGTGGGGCACCAACAGATCGACATCGTCAATCGCCATGCCCAGGCGATCCAGCAAGCGCAGCACCGAGTCCTCGATGACGCGCGTCGCAAACCTGAATACCTCGCGGCCATTCATCTGGACATACGCATCATCCGGATCGAACGGCTCGGACGCCGGGTGACGGGTGCCGCCAACCGGAATTATCAACTGATCGCCCCGACTGCCGTCGGCCCCGAGCTCAAACCCGAGAAAGCCCGATGGCCCGCCGTCCTCATCCCGGACGATGAGCGCGCCGGCGGCGGCGTCCCCGAACAGAATGCACGTGCCGCGATCGTGTGGATTTGTCACACGAGAGAACACCTCGGCGCCGACCACCAGCACGTTCTGCGCAAGACCGGATTCCACGAGCGCGAGCGCCTGCGCCAGGCCATAGATGAACCCGCTGCATGCCGCTTGAATGTCGAACGCGGCGGCCGCATGCGCGCCGATGGCATTCGCGGTAATCGCGGAGACCGAGGGAAACAGGTGATCGGGCGTACACGTCGGCACGATGAGTACGTCGATCTCGTCGGCACCGCGTTGCGCCGCCTCCAGGACATTGGTGGCGGCCAAGATCGCCAGATCGCTTGTCGCCTGCCCGGGCGCGACGATGCGGC
>JADGPH010000067.1 GCA_017882555.1 Thermoleophilia bacterium | reverse complement strand
GCTCACGGCACCCAATGGTCCCGAGGCGTCACCGCGCACGACCTCGGTGCTTCCGCCGCCGACATCCAGCACGATTGCCGGGCCGCTGCCGTCGACCGCCAGGCGTGCACCGGCGTAGGCCAATCGCGCTTCGACGGTGCCCGAGACGACCGTCAGCGGCAACCCCAGCCGTTCGCCCACGATCCGCGCCACGGCATCGCGGTTGGGTGCATCGCGCACGGCGCTCGTGCCAAGGGCGACACCCTGCCGAACGCCGGCCTCGCGCATCCGTTGCCCGTACCGGGCCGCGCACGCGTCGAGTCGCTCAAGCGCGTCGGGCGCAATCGTGCCCGCGAGGTTCGCGCCGCGACGCAGTCCGGTAACGACCGTCGTACGCGCTCCGGTGGGCCCGTCGGCGTCCATGCCATCCCACAGCAGGAGTCGAACCGAGTTGGAGCCGACATCAATGACCGCGATCGGCGGATCGGTCATGCGGTCAGCGGCCGACAAACCAGAGCGGGCTCCGCAGGATGCGATGGGCCGCCATGGCGTGCCGCGCGAGTACCCCAACCGCGGCAGCGCGCTGCGAGAGCTCGGTGATCGCCTGCTGGACTTCGGCCTGCCGATCCGGCAACGCGGCCAGCGCTGCCACGACCCGATGGACATCATCGGCCAAGACACCTCCCGCCACCGAGAGCGTCTTCGTGGCAACCCGAACCCGTCGGTAGGCCCCACCGATGCGGATGCCGAGCACCGCCAACGAGATCAGGACCGCGACCAGCGCGACCAGGAAGGACACCAGCACCGCGTTGTCGATGAGCCAGTTCACGGGTGCGAGTATCGCACGAGCGCACGGGTAGACTGCACTCTGGGTGAACGCACAGGTGCTAAGGCCCGTCGCAATCGACCCGGCCCACGAGTCACTGGCCCCAGCACCGTCGTCGCTGGCGCGATTGTCTGCGTACCCGCGCGGCGTGCCTGCCCACCGGTCCCGTGGGGCACGGCACATCTGCGCGGGCAACCGCGCCGACGCCGGTGCAGGACCGCGCTTCGACTGGCCGACGGGCGCAACACGGCTGGGAGCCGCTTGGGTGCCCGCCACGGCGAGCGTTCCGCGGGACCTCGGTATCCGGCGGCTCGCATCCGTGGCAGGCGAGGACTTTGACGCGCCATCGGCTACCCTCGGCCTATTGACTCCCCACCCCTCCCTGACGACGTGGCCGCGACCGACGATGACCCCCGAAGGAGGATTCGTCAGTTGCTGCTCTCGGGCGACAACCTGTGCAAGACCCGGAACGATCCCGTGGCGGCGGGGCGCGCGCGGGAACGTTTTGCCCAAGCGCAGGTGCTCGCGCGGGTCCACGGGTTCGATGACCTGGCCGGCATCATCGAGTTGCGGTTGGCTGATCTGGACACGGTGCGGCCCAGCGATGCGTAGTGCACATGTGGACCGTGCTAACACGCTGCGTGCCGAGATGCGCCTGTGACCCCGCCTGAACTCTTCGATCGACGGCTGATCTTCGTGCTCGGCAAGGGCGGAGTGGGCAAGAGCGTGGTCGCGGCCGCCCTGGGCACCGCGTGGGCACGCGCGGGACAACGGGTCGTGATCGCCGAGGTCGCCAACCAGCACCGACTCTCCGATCTGTTTGCGACGCGGGACGTCGCCCGCAACGCTCCCACCGAACTCGCCCCGGGGCTGTTCGGGTTCTCGATCGACGTCGACAAGTCGACCGAGGAGTACCTGGCCTCCCACATCAAGGTGCGCCCGCTGGTCGATCTGTTGGTGCGCAGCCGGGCGTTCCACAACTTCGCCGCGGCAGCCCCGGGGCTGCCAGAGTTGGTGACGCTCGGCAAGATCTGGGAGCTCGCGGTCGCCCTCAAGGACGGGCGGCCGGTCTGGGACAAGGTCGTCGTCGACTGCCCGGCCACCGGCCACGGAATCGCTCTCCTGCAGACCGCGGGCAACGTCAGCGAACTGGCCGCCCAAGGCCCCGTCCGCGAACAGGCGCATCGGATCGAGGAAGTCGTCAAGCACGCGGGCGCGACAGGCATCGCGATCGTGGCGAGGCCCGAGGAGCTCCCGGTCTCGGAGGCGATCGAGGCCGCAGCGACATTGCGCGCAGACCACTTCCCGGTGGCCGCGACAATCATGAACGGGATGACCCCGCGACGCTTCTGGCCCGAGGATGCAGCGGTGCTGGCACGCGTGGATCTCGATGACCCCCAAGCGGCGGCGGCCGCCCACGCCGCACTTCAGGCACACCACCACTCGACGATCGAGCATGACCATTTGCGTGAACTCGCCACGGGCACCCACACCGCACCCCTGATCATGCCCGACCTTGGTCCCGTGCCGATCGGACCCGCGGAACTTGGGATCCTGGCCGACGCGCTCCAGGCTGCACGGCACGCCGGAGAACCGGCGGTGCGGCGGTGAACATCTCGGGTCTCGAGGGATGTCGGGTCATCGTCTGCTGCGGATCGGGTGGTGTCGGCAAGACCACGATTTCTGCGGCCCTCGGGCTTGCGCTCGCCCGCAACGGATCAAAGGTCGCCGTGGTTACCATCGACCCGGCGCGGCGGCTGGCCTCGGCGCTGGGGCTGTCCGCACTCGGTGACGAACCCCGCCAGGTGGACATCGGCCCGACGGGAAGCTGGGGCGAGCTCTGGGCGCTGCAGCTCGATGCGAAGGCCACGTTCGATCGGCTTGTGCAGCGCCATGCACCGAGTGCCGATGCGGCCGAACGGATCCTGGACAACCGCATCTACGCACATCTGTCGGGGGCCGTCGCCGGGTCGCAGGAGTACATGGCTGTCGAACGCCTGAATGAGTTGACCCACGATCTCCGTTTTGACCAAATCGTGCTCGACACCCCTCCCGCCCAAAACGCGCTCGACTTTCTGGATGCGCCCACGCGGATCACGCACTTCATCGAAGGCAAGTCGCTGCGGATGCTGCTCTCCCCTGGGGCTGCCGCCGGACATCTGGGCTGGAAGGTCCTGCACGCGGGATCCAGCACCGTGTTCTCCATCCTCGAGCGCGTCACCGGTGCACAGCTCCTGCGGGATCTCGGCGAGTTCCTGGCCGCGTTTGACGGCATGTACTCCGGGTTCTCGGAACGTGCGGAGGCGGTGCGTACACTGCTGCATTCGCCGCGCGCCGCCTTCGTCGTGGTGTCGTCGGCCGACGACGAACCGGTGCGCGAGGCCGGAGCACTCGTTGAACGACTGACGCACGACCGGTTCCCGATCGGCGCAGCGGTGATGAATCGCATTCGGCCACTTCCCGCGACGGAACCGCCGACCCGCGAGGGCCTAATGGCGGTCCTGGCCGATGCGGGAGCCCGCGACCCCGCCGACCTCGCCGACCGCACGTTGGCGCAACTGGAACACGATCGGGCGCGTGCCCTCCGTGACCACGAGTCATGCGCACGACTGGCCCGGCTGCTCGGCGGCCGCCAGCCCCTCCAGGTCCCCGATTTCCCAGACGAGCCGGTCGAGATCTCGGGCCTCGGGCACGTCGCCGACGCGCTCTCCGGTTAGGCCTTCAGCGCGGGCTGCTGACCACCGCGTCGTAGACGGCGATGTACCCACTGGCGCACGCGTCCCAGGTCAGACGCTCGGCCACCTTGCGGGCCTGGGTGATCACCCGTTCCCGGACGGCGGTCTCGCGCATCGCCCGCACGATTCCGAACGCCAGCGATCCACTGTCGCCTGCGACGACGGTCAGACAGCTTTCTCCGTCGGCGAAGTGCTCGGCAAACACCGGGAGATCGCTCAACACATTTGGTATCCCCGAGGCGGCCGCCTCCAACGCCACCAGCCCGAACCCCTCCCGGGTCGATGGGGTCACCAGGACATCGCACGCCCGGTACAGGATCGGCATCTCCTCGTTGTCAACGACGCCGAGCTCCACGACATCTGCATGCTCGGATCGCGCGCGGCCGGTGACGGTCCGGACCCCGAGGCGCTCGGCGTCCTCCATCCAGCCGGCATGAAACCGGGCCTGATCCCCCATGCCGGCAATCACCAGCAAGGCGTCCGACCCCAGCCGAGCCCTGGCCCGGGCGAACGCCTCGAGCAGGACGCGCGAGCCCTTGCGTGGCTGGACCCCGCCGAGGGCGAGAATCGCGGGCCGGTCGCCCCAGCCGAACCGCTCCCCGGCCGCACGACGATCAAGTGGGCATTGCGCAAAGCGTTCGACATCGACCCCATTCGGTACGACGTACGGCTCGACATTGAACTCTCGCCGGATCCGATCGGCCCACCACCGGGAGACACAGACCACCGCATCGGCGCCCTGGACAGATTGTTGGGCCAGCCGCTCGATCTCGCCGCGTACGTCGGATTCCAAGTGGTGCACCGTGACCACCACCGCGCCCACTCGACCCGCGTCACGAAGCGCAAACAAGGCCTCTGCGGCGATTGGATCCTCGGCATGCCCCACATCGATCGGTCCGTCGACGTGTTGTGCGATCAGCGCAGTGATCGCGAACGCATCGGCCACCTCGCGGTCGCCGCCCACCACGACGCGTGGCACCTCGGGGTCCTGATCCACCAACGGATTCTCCGGATCCTCGATCGAGAAGCGCCGCGCAGGGATACCCCGTGCGACCAACGCCCGCGTGAGGTTCGCCGCGTGCATGCGTGCGCCGAACGGGCGCGCCGCGCCGGAGACGACCACGACCTTCATCGCACGCCTCGCTGCTGCGCCCGTCGCCCAGTCTTCCGCCCCTCGAGCCTGCGCCGATCGTGCGAGGACCGGCGCAGGCTCGAGGGGACGACATTGCCGTGCATGTCGGGAACTGTAGTCCTGTGAGCCGACTGTGCGGCGAACGATCGGGCCATTCTGCGAGCATTGACCCATGACGCCAGGTCGCAGCCAAGACTCCGGTGGGGGCATCCACGGTGCCACGGACCCGAGCACGGGCGGGCGGGGGCGCTGACGCTGACCGCCGAGGCCCCGATTGATCCCCGTGTGCTGCATTTGGAGCGATTGCGGGGGCGCATTGCCGCGGGAGAGCCGATGGTCGGGGACCTCGCATCGTCCTTCGCGCTGGCGGCGACCGCGCTCGATCCCACGGCGACCGAAGACACGCTGGGCACACTTGGCGGCAACGGTGGAGTCGAGCTCTATCGGAGCCTTGTGGGCTGGGCGGCGCTCACGCCCCGTGAGCGCGTCCTCGACCTCGGGTGCGGATCGGGCGGGGCGACACGGGAGGCGGCCGCCGCGGTGGGTGCACACGGCACGGTGCTAGGGATCGACGCGTGCACCGAAGCGATCGCCGCCGCCCGCACGCGCACCCCTGACGATCCGGGCATCACCTACCGGATTCTGCGCGCGGAGCATCTGGACGGCATTGCCGATCGCAGCATCGACTGCATCACCGCCAGCCTCGTGTTCGAGCAGCTCGTCGATCTGCCCGCCGTCGCGCGCGAGATGTTTCGGGTCCTACGCCCCGGCGGCCGGATCGTGGCGAGCGTGATGGACTTCGATCAATTCCGCCCTGCCGACGCCCATTTGTTCGGTGCCGTCATCGCCGTCGTGGCATGGCACGCGCGCGGAGCCCTGTCAGGTCGGGCCAGCCGTGCCACGATGCCCCGCGACCCCAGGGACATGCGCGCGTTTCGGAGCGCTGGGCTTGCCAGCATCGAAGAGCGGGACGCACAACTGATCGCCGTCATGGAGAACGAGGAGCAGGCCTGGGCACTGTTTTCGCGCAGCCTGATCGGCCAGCTGCTGGACCCACTCGGCCGCTTGGAGCTGCGTGGCGTGCTCGCCGCGCACGTCCCACACACGCTCTACCTACCGATTCGCTTTCTACGGACCCGACGACCCGGTTAACGCGGCGGGCACACCGACAAGAAACCGTGTCCCGTACGCGCGCATCGCATCGAGCACCGGGACGAGGTACTCACCCTGCTCGGTGAGGGCATAGGCACCGCCGAAAGGCCCCTCGGCGCCGTCATGGCGCAGGATGATACCGGCATCGCACAAGGTCCTGAGTCGCACCGACAGGGTGCGCGTGCTGATCCCGTCGAGCGACCGCTCGAGCTCAGAAAAGCGCCGAGGACCCGACGCGAGATCCCGTAGCAGCACCATCGTCCACTTGCCCGACACGATCTGGGCCGTTGCGTCCACTGGGCATCGCTTCATTGCTCTCGAGTGTAGAGGGCTCCGGCTCCGAGGCATAGAACGTGTCCTCGCGATGGGCGTTACCCGCGGATAACATCAACCCGAAGTCGTGCGGGCTATTGGCATGTGCCATCGCATCCTCGACCCGGACACGCCCGCTAGTGACATGACGGAACAAGGACTGATCGAAGGTCTGCATTCCGTAGTAGTCCCCTTCGCTGATCACATCCCGCAAGCCGCTGGGATCCTCGGTGCCGGCAAGCAGATCACGAGCTCGCGCGGTCACCACCAGCACTTCGGCGGCCACGACCCGACTCGCGCCGTCGGCCGCGGGCACCAAGCGTTGCGAGACCACGCCACGAAGGGTGCCGGCGAGCATCGTGCGCACCGATGCCTGGCGGTGCGGCGGAAAGAATCCGATTGCGCGGTTGACGGTCTCGATCGCATCGAGGGTGTGCATGGTGGAGAGCACCAGATGGCCCGTCTGGGCGGCGCTCAAGGCGACCTCCATCGTTGCCTCATCCCGAATCTCGCCGATCATGATCACATCGGGATCTTGGCGTAGCAGATGGCGAAGGGCCTGCGCGAATGATGGGGTATCGAGCCCGACTTCCCGCTGGCTGATCAGCGACTGACGATCGGTGTGGAGCGCCTCGATCGGGTCTTCGATCGTCACCACGTGCTTGTGGGTCACCCGGTTGATGTGGTCGATCATGCCCGCAAGGGTCGTGCTCTTGCCGCAGCCGGTCGTTCCGGTCACCAGGATGATGCCGCGCTCTTGTTCGGCGAGCTCGGTCACGACGCCCGGCATCCCCAACTCGGGAAGCGAGCGAATGTCGGTCCTGACCACGCGCATCACGATGCTGACCACACCCCGCTGGCGAAACACGTTCACCCGAAAACGACCGAGCCCCGGACGCGCAAACGACAAGTCGACATCCCCGTCACTCGAGTAGGCATCGCCCTTTGCGGGCGAGCCCTCGAGCAGCTCGCGCGCATAGCTTTCCAGTGCTGCGGCGTCGAGGAGCGGGCAATCGGCCATCATCGTCAACTGGCCGTTGATCCGCATCACCGGATGCGCCGCGTCTTTGAGGTGGACGTCACTCGCGTCGCTGGCGACGGCGCGAGAAAGTATCGTCTGTAATGGCGTGCGGTGTGCAGTTGATGGTGTGCCCATATCTGTGTGTGTCGGCACCAACGGCCCGTGTCATGAGACCCGGAGTACACGAGTTGCGACCCGGCGCGCTTGTGCATCCCCCCGTCGGGGCGTCAACATCTGCCCAATGACTTCTCCGGACGCCGCCGAGCCCCCCACCACCCCCGTGGCGACCACGGCCGAACAGGCCCGGCGTCAACGCACAATCCGCTTTTTCGTCGCGCTGGGTGTTGCGGGCGTCGTCGCGGTTGCCGCAATATTGGTAGCCGTCGCGCTCAATCACGGCTCGGGCTCCAAACCGATAACTCCGGCAACGATCGCCGCCGGCCCCGTCGTCTCACCCAGCGCGCAGTCACCGAGCGGCCAAGGAGCGTTGCCGCCGCTGGCGATCGTGCTCGACCGCACCGATGCGGCGCGATCGATGGCGGCCAACAATCAGATCATCGCGCTGCACGGCTTGCTCGCGACCAAGCCGACGAGCACGATCTACCTCGATCTCGGTCAGGAGTACATGGCCATCGGCGACCAGACCTCGGCGCTCACTGCGTTTGCCCATGCCGCGGCGCTGGCCCCGAATACCCCCGAGCCCCTCGTGGGCCTTGCGATGACCGGCGGCATGAGTGGCACTGCTGGACTCGACCAGGCCAGTCAGCAGCTCACGACGCTGGCGTCACGTTTCCCGACCAATCAGGTGGTCACGTTCAATCAGGGATGGCTGGCGCTCTATCGCAGAGACCCGGCAACCGTTCGCGACGCCTGGCGGCGCACGGTTGCGCTCGGACCGAAGACCAACCTGGGGGCCACCGCGGCGATCTTTCTCACCCAAATCGCCAAAAAGACATCCAAGTAATACCCCCGAACCGCAACGCCGTCTTCATCGACTGTTAAGGCATCCCCGGCAGGATCCGAAACACGGGGTGTGAATGTAATACCGGCCGGAGGTTTCGGTCGGCATCACAGATCGGTGAGACGCCGGTGACCTCACTCCTCGATGCGCTTGTGGGCACCGAGAAGTCGCCGGATCCCATTGACTTCAAAATGTAAAGCAGTAGAATCCGAACACACGTTCGTTACGACGTCACATAGCCATCGTCCCGGAACCGGGAGGCGCGACCCGCGCCATTTCAACGGGTCGGAGGTGAGCACATGACGCTCCAGCAGATCGTCGCGGTAGAAGAAATCCAACAGCTTGTCGCCCGAGGTCAAGAGCAGAATTTCTTGAGCATCGAAGAGGTCGCGGTCGCCGTCGAAGGCCTCGACATGGACCCCTCTGCGGCGGAAGAGCTCTACCAGCATCTCGACGAGATGGGCATCGAGCTGCTCGATGAGGCGGACGCCCGCGGACGCATTGCCCAACTCTCAGAGGAAGCGGACCGCCCCCGACGTCTCAACCTTAAGACCGAAACCAGCACCGATTCGCTGCAGCTGTTCCTCAAGGATGTTGGCCGCGTCCCGCTCCTGACGGCAGCCCAGGAAGTGTCGCTGGCCAAGCGGATCGAACTCGGCGACCTCAACGCCAAGCGGGAGATGGTCGAAGCCAACCTGCGCTTGGTGGTGTCGATCGCCAAGAACTACCGCAACCAGGGCCTCGCGTTCTTGGATCTGATCCAGGAAGGCACGATCGGCCTCGTCCGCGCGGCGGAGAAGTTCGACTACCGCAAGGGCTACAAGTTCTCGACCTACGCCACGTGGTGGATTCGCCAGGCCGTTGCCCGCGCGATCGCCGACAAAGGCCGGACGATCCGGATGCCGGTGCACGTCGTCGAAAAGCTCAACAAGATCAATCGCGCCGAACGCAAGCTCGTCGCGGAGCTCGGCCGCGAGCCCTCGATCGAGGAAATCGCCGCGGTCGTGCACTTGCCCGAGCCCGAGATCGAGTCGATCAAGCGCAGTGCCCAGACGCCGATCTCACTCGAAAAGCCGGTGGGCGACGACGATGAGTCCGAATTCGGCCAGTTCCTCGCCGACGACAAGGCACCAGATCCGGAGACCTCAGCCCATCAAGTCCTGCGCACCGAAGGACTGCAGGACGTGTTGAACACCTTGAGCTACCGCGAGCGCCGCGTGCTTGAGCTTCGCTATGGCCTGGGCGGCGAGCACCCGCGAACGCTCGATGAGGTCGGCCGCACATTCAACGTCACACGTGAGCGGATTCGGCAGATCGAGAATCAGTCACTGCAAAAGCTGGCGAGCCTCGCCGAGGCGCAAAAGCTACGCGACGTCGCGTAGCCGCGGGC